>JAJXTM010000154.1 GCA_021783875.1 Bacteroidota bacterium | reverse complement strand
AGCTTCCAGTAAATATTGAAAAATGTAACTTATCGGAGTTGATAAAATCTTGCACTACACAATTTGCAAAACTAGTAAAAGATAAAAAACTGGAATTTTATGTTGATATAAAAGTTGATAATGCTTATTCCAAACTTGATTCCCAACTAGCTAAAAAAGCGCTGTCAAATATACTGGATAATGCTGTCAAGTATACAGATAATGGCTCTATAACTATTCAATTAGTTAATAAAATTGAAGGTAATAGACCGTTCAATCAAATAAAAATAATTGACACAGGCAAAGGAATCGCTTTAGAAAATCAATCGATAATATTTGAGGCTTTCAGACAGGTGAGTGAAGGTTTAGATAGAAATTATGAAGGCTGCGGATTGGGTCTGACTATTGCAAAGAAGATAATTGAAATTACCGGTGGAAATTTATCACTGGAAAGTAAATTAAATTCCGGCTCGACTTTTATTATTTCTTATCCTTTATCTGAAAATATAATTAAGAAAGATCTGGGAAAAAACGATATAAATAATAATAAAAGTTTGAAAGCACTTTCTTCTTTGAAAACTCCAAATATATTATATGTTGAAGATAACCCCATTAACCAACAGGTAGTAGTTTTATTTTTGAAAAAAAATGTTAACTTGGACTTAGCTAATGACGGAGATACTGCCTTGAAAAAAATTGTAGAGAATAATTACGACTTAATTCTTATGGATATTAATCTTGGTCCTGGCATTGACGGTATAGAGGTGTCAAAAGAAATAAGAAAAATTGAATGTTATAAGGATACACCAATTATTGCAGTTACTGGATACGCTGCCTTAGGAGATAGAGAAAGATTCCTAGCTGAAAATTTTAACGAATATCTTCCTAAACCATTCTATAAAAAAGATATAATCTCCCTTATCGATAAATTATTGGATGAAAAAGAAGTAGCTCATTAAGTAAGCTTTTATAACCTAATGAGTCTTACTCGTCTCTATGTACACTATCCTGCGAAAATGCCGGTAAACATACGGCAATATATTCAGCTCCTGCACCATCCGGTGTGCTATATTGAACCCATTCTCCTTTATTTACTAATATAGCTTCATTCTCATGCACATCTATGAATCCGTTTTTTGAACTTACTCTTAGAGTTCCCTTTAATACGACTGTATATTCGTCAAAATCAGGTTTTTGCCCCGGTTCAATCCATCCTCCGGGACTCTTCATTCTTGCGATACTCACATTACTTGATTCGGAATTGACTCTTCCGAAATATTCTTCAATTATTTTTGGTTTATTCCCGGCTGATTTTATGATTGATGGACTGCTTATAAATTTAACCATACAATAGTTCCTTCATATTTTTGATTTTAAACATTAATCTAAAATATGAAAAATATTTGATCTTGTCATTTAAGTGGTATGCTTTATCTATTTTGCTTGGCAGTAATTAATTATTTATTTTATTAAATATAAATTCTTTAATATATTATCGTTACTAATTAAATCTGAGGAATCTCATGAGATTTTCATTAAATGTCGATCATATAGCAACTTTGCGTAATGCAAGAGGCGAAGGCCAACCCGATCCTGTTACTGCCGCTTTAATTGCTGAACAAGCCGGGGTTGATGGAATTGTAGTTCATTTGCGCGAGGATAGACGACATATTAATGAGCGGGATGTTCGTTTATTGAGAGAACTATTGTCTACAAAACTAGATCTGGAAATGGCAGCTACAGACGAAATTATAAAAATTGCCTGCGATGTTGGCCCGGAACTCTCTACAATCGTTCCTGAACGCCGGCAGGAGTTAACTACTGAAGGCGGCATAAATGTTATCGATAATATTGCAAGATTGAAAGATGCTATAATTGATTTGCATAAATTTGAAATCGAAGTTTCGCTTTTTATCGAACCTATAATTGATCAAATTGATGCTGCAGCTTCAATAGATTCGGACTATATTGAAATTCACACCGGGATTTTTGCTAATTCAGTTTCCGAAGAAGAACAGTTCGATGAACTTGAAAAAATTAGAATTGCGGTTAAGCATGCTAAAAAACTAGGACTCGGCGTCAATGCCGGTCATGGTCTGGATTATAATAACATTAAAATTTTTCGTGAAATTCAGGGTATCGATGAAGTAAGTATAGGCCATTCTGTAATTGCAAGAGCGCTATACACTGGGCTAAAAGAAGCAGTGCAAGATATGATTCGGTTAACAAAATAATTATTTCTTATTTTGAATAAATCTTTATCAGAATTAAAGCTCAAACTCGATTATCATTATAAGGCTTTTGATAAATCTAAAATATCTCCGGACCCTCTTCAGTTTCTCCATCTTTTTAAAGATGAAAATAATATTGAATCATTCGGATTTATTGCTTCTGTGATGGCTTACGGCAATGTCATTCAAATTAACAATTCACTTAATAAAATTTTAGAGATTACCGGCAGAAATCCTTTTAGTTTTGTCAGTAATTATTCGAATTCCGGGGATAAAGTATATTTCAAAAACTTTAAGCACCGATTTTATTCCTCTGATGATATTCATCTGCTCTTTTTAATTCTTCATAATGTTTATAAAAAATATGGATCATTGAAAAATTTGTTTATTGATTCTTATGATAAAAATGATTTTAATATTAAAGACTCATTAAGCCGTTTTACTAGTAAATTATTGTACATTGCAGAAAAAGAAAATTCTAATTTCCCAATATCTCCCGGAGTAAAGTTTATGTTTCCCTTACCGCAAAAGGGAAGTGCGTGCAAAAGAATGAATTTATTTTTACGTTGGATGGTTAGGAAAGATGAATTGGATCTAGGAATATGGCAAAAAGCAATTTCAAAAGAAAAATTAATAATACCTGTAGATACGCATGTTGCAAAGGTTTGCAAGTCCTTGAATCTTACTAAAAGAAAAATAGCGGATTGGAAAATGGCGGAAGAAATCACTTCCAATTTAAGGAAAATTGATCCGGGTGATCCAATAAAATATGATTTTGCTATTTGTCATATCGGAATGCGCAAAATAAAATTCTAAAATATATTGAATAAAGGTTTGCTTTTGAAATCATTTATTCAAATATTCACTATCATTTTTATCCAATTTAAGACAAGGAGTTGTTATTTATGGCAGAACAAAAACCTTCTTCTTCGGGATTCAAACCTTACATCGCGTCAGATGTCAATATACCTGAATTTACATTTAAAGCTATTATCCTTGGCGCTATTTTCGGGATAATATTTGGAGCTGCTTCAGTTTATCTGGGATTAAAAGTCGGATTGACTGTAAGCGCTTCTATTCCGATTGCTGTTTTGGCTATCTCAATTTTTAAGAAGATAGGTAAATCAACTATCCTGGAAAATAATATGGTCCAAACAATTGGATCTGCAGGAGAATCAATTGCCGCAGGTGTTGTCTTTACTTTGCCGGCTCTTTTATTTCTACCGGGCGGAAGAGATTATTTTCAGTATTTCCAGATATTTGTACTGGCATTAGCGGGCGGAATATTGGGAATATTATTCATGATCCCTTTAAGGAGATCTCTTATTGTTAAAGAGCATGGCGTGTTGCCATACCCTGAAGGCACTGCATGTGCTGATGTATTAGTTGCCGGCGAAAAAGGCGGAAATTTAGCTAAGAAAGTTTATTATGGCTTGGGCATAGCATTCCTTTATAAATTATTTATGTCAATCTTCGGATTATGGAAAGATGTCCCTGCTTATGTCTTTGGCAAATATTCTGCCTTACCTAATGGTACAATTAACGGCGAGATTACTCCTGAACTTCTCGGAGTCGGTTATATTATCGGTCCAAAGATTTCAGGCATTATGGTTGCTGGAGGTGTACTTTCATGGATCGTTTTAATACCATTAATTACACTGCTTGGCAATAATCTTTCAGCTGTTTTCCCTCCGGGAAAAGTTCTGATTTCACAAATGTCGGCTAGCGATATCTGGAGTAATTATATTCGTTATATCGGGGCCGGAGCAGTCACATTTGGCGGTGTAATTACACTGATTAAGACTCTGCCTACAATTGTTAGTGCATTTAAAGATTCATTTAAAGACTTAAAAGAAAGCCGTGCTAATAAATCGAGCAGTAATGATAATAAAGAAAGAACCTCTAAGGATATGCCGCTGATTTTTGTTCTGGGCGGAAGTTTAGTTCTTATTATCTTTATGTCGCTTATTCCGACAATCCCTACTAATCTGCTCTCTTCTATTATGGTCGTTGTATTTGGGTTCTTCTTCGTTACTGTGTCTTCAAGAATTGTAGGAATTATAGGTTCATCATCAAACCCAATTTCCGGTATGACAATAGCAACGTTAATGGCAACATCATTAATATTTGTCGGTATTGGTTGGACGGGTAATTTTTATGAACCTCTAGCTTTAGTTGTTGGTTCAATTGTCTGCATAGCAGCTGCTAATGCTGGGGCTACTTCTCAGGATCTAAAAACTGGTTATATTGTCGGGGCTACTCCTATTAAGCAGCAGATCGGTTTAATGATTGGTGTCCTGGCTTCTGTAATAGCAATTGGTTTTACCCTCCTATTATTGGAAAAGGCTGTTGGAATAGGTCCTATTACTCCTAATCATCCCGATCCCTTGCCGGCTCCTCAAGCTACTCTTATGGCTACGGTTATTAAAGGTTTGCTAAGCAGAAATTTACCATGGGCTTTAGTAATTATCGGAATGGGAATTTCATTGGTCATGGAACTAAGCGGTGTTTCATCCTTAGCTTTTGCTGTTGGTGCTTACCTCCCACTTTCCTCAACCACTCCGATATTTATCGGCGGATTAGTTAAATGGTTCGTTGATAAGAGAAAAAAATCAAAAGAAGCTGAATCCGATATAGGACCTGGCGCATTATTTAGCTCAGGACTAATTGCCGGTGGTTCAATTACGGGTATTTTAATTGCCGTTTTAGTTGGGTGGACAGTTGCTAAAGATTCTGCAGGTAACCCTATTTCATTTATTGATCAGCTTCAAAAATCAATACTCGGAATATTTACGGGTGGTAGCTCCGCTGCATCAATAGCAGATGCTTTCGGCAACTGGGGCGATTTAATTGCACTAATTTTATTTGCCTTATTAGCATTTATACTATATAAAAATGCCATGAGCAAAGATGAAGCATTGAAATAAATTTATTAAATATAAAAAGCATGTCATACCCGCGTAAGCGGGTATCTATTTGTGGAAAATATTTGACAGAGCTAAAATTTTTTCTTATTGCTAAATTATTTTGAGGATAAATGCTACCAACAAAGTTCATAGTAATTTTTTGGATATTTCTTTTGCCCGAGTTGATAAATGCGCAGTCCATCGGATTCGGATGTCTTGGCTTTGTAGGTGGGTATGGCGGTTATACATATCAGCAGTATAATCCTCAAGGTCTTAATAATTATATCGAGTACTTTAATACTTTTCACTCAGATTCTCTTTCATCACCGATGAATAAATTTGGTAAAGCGCAAGGCTATAGATTCGGAATTAATTTTTTTAGAGCAGAACTAAATGGCTTCATAATTACTACAAAAGGCTTTTATCAGCATATTTCTGAAAATAATCAAACTGCATTTGTTTCATTATCCGGAAATTCATCAGCTAATTATCAGGTGGATTTGGCAAACTGGGGTCTGGGGATTGATCTTGGAATATCAATATCAAAGGCATTGAGTTGGAAAGTTCTTGATGCTGCTTTTACCTATAACACTGCTACATTTACAAATACTATAAATTCGCCTGGACCAACTACTGTTATTAAAAAGTATGAAAATGAAAACCCGGAAGTTGGTTATACTATCGGAACCGGATTTATCATTTCTATCTTAGATCAATATGCCAGCATTGAAGGCTATATTGGTTATTCACAAATTACAATTAATAAAATGAAATCGGAAACTGGATCTGACTTAACTGTAAATGAAAATTCAAATCAAGTGATGACCAATTTTATCTCCGGTGGCGGGTTAAGCACCACAATTCAATTAAATGTAGGCTTTCCTCTTTAACAAGCTAAAGATTTATTATGTCATTATCGAAATTAGATAAAGCTTCCCGCATTGCAATTCTAAACTGCATGGGTGCTAAAAAAAATGAAAAGATACTAATAATTACAGATAAAATTATAAGAGAAATAGGGTATTCATTATTTAACAATTCAGTTGCTTTGGGATTTAATTCATTATTAGTAGAAATGAAACCTCTTTCGACAAATGGTGAAGAACCATCAGTAGAAGTCGCAAAGTTAATGCAAGAGTTTGATATAGTTTTTTGTCCCACTTCAAAATCACTCACTCATACAAATGCAAGAAGGGAAGGGGCTTCAAAAGGAGCTCGAATAGCAACATTGCCCAGTATTACAAAAGAAGTAATGATACGTGGTCTAAATGCTGATTATAAAAAGATTTCAAGGCTTTCATTTAAAATAAAAAATATATTAGATAATAGTAACTATGTTAAAATTACTTCCCATTCAGGGACAAATTTATCTTTTAGCATAAAAGGAAGAAAAGCAATAGCAAGTTCAGGATTATTCC
>JAJXTM010000153.1 GCA_021783875.1 Bacteroidota bacterium | reverse complement strand
AAATAAAATCAGAAAATTTACCAATTCAAAAATAATAAAAATAATTCTCCATTATTTATTCAAATAAACCTTTCGTCCTTAACTTGTTTTTCAATTAGATAATTTTGGATTCAATATTTAATTAGCTTAACAGACATTCGTCATCTTTAATAAAAAACTCAGTTATAAATAAGTATAATTTGCATACTCACGGCAGATTTTTCGTGCGCTTGAACAAGCCTACCCACATTTACTAAAAAAGCTTGTATAATTCATTAAAATGTGCATGTTATATAAAATTTAAGGGTATTAATTAGGCATGCATATTGTTAGATAAGCTATAATTTATCCATTGATAGGAGTCTAAGAAATGAAAAAAATAAATATTTACAATCTTTTATTATTCTTAAGCGCATTAATAATATACGGTTGTGCCAAGAATGACAATCCTACTTCAACAACTTCATCTACTGGTAGTCTAAAAGTTATGATGATTGATAGCCCTGCAAACTACTCCCAAGTTAATATTGTTATAGATAGCGTGCAGGCTCATTTTGAAAATAGCGATAGCACAATCGGCTGGTTTACGCTGAATAATAAACCTGCCACATATAATTTATTAGAACTTGTAAACGGAACAAATGCTGTTATTGGCGAAAGTAATTTACAAGCCGGTAATTATACACAGTTAAGATTATATTTGGGAAGCGGTAGTAATTTAGTAATGAATGGCCAATCTTTTGCGTTGACAACTCCAAGCGGAAGTCAAAGCGGGATTAAGTTGAACTTAAACGCAACTATTCAACCCGGTATTGCCTATTTATTAACTTTAGATTTTGATGCTAACCAATCAATTGTCTCTACTGGTTCTCCACTAAATCCAAAATTTATTCTTAAACCTGTAATTAGAGTTGTTGCTACAGCCACTACAGGAATAATTTCAGGAACTGTATCACCTGGAGTAGTGTCTGCAAATGTTTGGGCGCTGACCTCTGCAGATAGCGTTTCAACATCTACGGATATAACCGGTGGTTTTAAAATACAATACTTAAATCCTGGGACTTACTCGGTTTTTATTTCACCGCAGGATACTACCTATAAAGACACAACAATTAGTAATGTTTCAGTGACTGCTTCAAATACAACCAGTATAGGTACTATAACGCTTACACATAAATAAATGCTGAAATTTTATTAAATAGAAAAGTTTTTTAGTAAGTTAAATTTCTAAATCGTATGTGATGATGTTGATAAGTTTTAACTGCCGGTTGATATACAATTACTCAGCAATCGGCAGAGTAAAATAAAATTTACTCCCTTCGTTTAAAACACTCTTAACCCAAATTTCTCCCCCATGTTTTTCAACAAATTCTTTGCAAAGTAATAATCCTAATCCGGTGCTTGGTTCGCCTTCTGTTCCTCTTGTACTTACTTTTTCTCCTATAGTGAAAAGCTTCTTAGCATCTTCCTCCCTTATTCCTACCCCGTTATCCGCAATACAGATTTCAATCATTCTCTTGTTATCGTCAAAACGGGATTGTACTGTAACTTTTCCTCCGCTCCTAGTGAATTTAACTGCATTTGATAATAAATTCCTGAGTATTGAATCAAACATCTTTTCATCTGCAAAAATTGCTGGAATATTGCCCATCTCATTTATAATCTTAATCCCCTTTTGTTGAGCCCTTTGATAAATCGTATCTATATTTCTTGATATTACATAATATAAATTACATTCGATAGGTGAAAATTCTATCGAGCCCGATTGTGCTTTTGCCCATTCCAGCAAATTTTCTAAAAGCTTATAAAAATTATTAGCTGTCTTGTTAAGCAATTTACTCTGCTCAACCATATCACCGGTTGAGAACACTTCGGCACTTTCTGACATTAGTTCTGTTATATTTAAAATACCTTGGAAAGGACTTTTGAGATCATGTGAAATTAAAGCAAAAAATTTATTTTTAGTAGAAATTATATCAAATTTTCTAGCATTTGCTACTGCAAGTCCGCCTATACTGCCTATAATTTGTGATACCTCTTTATACTTTTCTATATATTGCGGAAAGGAAATTTCAATAATTTCAAATACCCCAATCTGTTCACCATGATGATGCATCTCGAGTATGAAATTTTCATTTTGCTCCTGCATATTGTTCAATTTCTCACTTTGAATTAAATCAATTTTACCATATTCAACTTTATTGTTGCGCGGTTTGTATTTTATTTCTTTAGGTGCAAAAAGCATAAAAATAAGATTAGATATTTTATCGATAATCTCATTTTCATTAGTAAGTTCTACTAGACTATTTATTTCATTGAATACGAGAGCATAATCCGCTGTGCGTTTTGAAACAGCAGCCAAACTTTCATTATTGGCAATTCTCTCCCATTCTTCTCTATACTTTGAAACAATTGAATCTAAAAATAATTTACAGTGAGTTAATCCTATAGGTAGTATTTCATAAGGAAGCCCCATATATTCCGATAACTCTTTTATCTGAAATAAAAAATCACCTGGTAATCCGGTATCAAGAAAGAGTATTTTTTGAGCTATTTCACCGAAGAAATGCTTTGCATTTTCAGGCTCAAATCCCCAGTCTTTTATATGCCTTTTATAACTCTTTAACCAACCGCTGGAAATCAAATAATATTTTTGTGAAATGAAGTGTTCAATCATTGTTTTACTTAATAAAAGTTCAAATGATTGTTCTAAATTTATGATTTGCAGATTACTATACTTAGCCAGTTTTTCTTTTTGAGATAAATAACAGGGACAACCAATAAAAACAATATCTGAGAAGTTTGAATCGGATTCAATAATTATTTTTTTAACTTTGTCTAATATTAAATTAGAACTGTTGCAATATGAGTAAAAACTTTTAACTATTACGTCTGGGTATTCATTCGAACTAATTATGTGATTTATTTCTGGAGCAAAATTATCACATACTAGAATGCAAAGCTTTTGTTCATTGTTCATTATAATTCTATTGGGTACCTTCCGTGTATATGTACAGCTTCCGAAATAGTTAATAATACTTCTTCTGGAACTTGAAATGGAATTTCGCCGTGATTGTCTGAAAGAATGAATCCTCCTCCGGGCGCTGCGTTCATTATAAGATTTCTTACATTTTGATTTGCAATTTCTGATGTCCAACGGCGCATCTCAATGCCGTTTAAATTTCCGAGAACAGTAAGTTTATCCCTGCATGCTTTTTTAATAAGAACGATATCCTCAAAAGTACTGGCGCTTACTATTGCTGTCCCTGTTTGAGAAACATCGTCAATTATTTGCAATGAATTACCGGATGCAAAATGAGTTGCTGTAGGTCCTTTTATTCTTGCTATCGTCCGCTTCGCAGTCTTAAATCCTGTACTAAGGTATTTATTACGGGGGATAATTGTCGGAGATGAAACCGGATCATAATAACAGATAGCTGTAGCTCCAGCCTCCAATTGGGCATTTGCCCAATCAACACAAAATTCTTCATTGACCTTCATTAACCTGTCAAATAAATCTTCATGAAAAAACATCAGATCATAATATTTATCAAAACCAAGTTGCATTATCGGTATTGAAAATGGCGACATTACAACTCCGATAATGGGGACTTCTTCTTTTACGTATTCTTTCAGTTTTTGTATCGCAGTCAATACTTTGTGAAGAGGTTTTGAATCCTTTACTTTTGGTGGTTGAAGATTTGGAATTTCATCAAAATTCCGTATGAACGGTAAACCCGCATTTGGGGGTCCGTCCTCTAAAAAATTAACGGTTCCGCCGAATGCCTCTATCTCTAATGCCGCATAAAAAAAAGCGTAAATACAATCATTGTTATATTTCTTCTGCATTCTCAGCTGCCCTTCGACAACATTATCTGCATTTGAAAAATATTCTTCAATGCTAATTCCTAATTCTTTAGCTCCATGCATAGTAACAAAAAGAAATAAAGGTACTCGATCGGGTTCTTTATGAGAAAGAGTTGTAATCACTCGTTCCATAGAACTCATTTCTGGTTTCCTCATTTAATTTCCCCCACAAGTTTAGTTACAATCTTCAGCGTCTCGGATGGGTCTTTTCCCGTTGCATCTGCTCCTACTTCTATCCAAAGCCTATCGTCAAATCGGAAAGGTGCTCCTCCAACAATAACTTTTACATCTATACCTGTAAGCAGTTTATTTAATTGCTTTATCCTTAAAGCAGATGGAAGCATAAGCACAGATAAAAGTAATATCTTAATGCTTTTTTCTTTTACTTCCTTTACTAATGTTTCTGCACTTAGTCCATTGCCTAAATCAATAATGTTAAATCCCCCGGCACGCAATGTTGAATAAATAATACGCTTCCCTAAAACATGGAAATCCTCAAATACTGCAATTGCTATTACAGGATTATTAATTTGTTTGTTGCCAAATGATGAAAATAGTTTGTCGATTAACTCTTCGCAAATGATACCGCTCATGTATACCTGTGACAAAGCTACTTTGCCTTCTTCCCACGCATTCCCGATATTTTCAAGAGCATTCGTAACTAATTCGCTGATAATCTGCATACGGTCGGGGTCATTTTTGAACTCAGATATTATTCTTTCTGCAGTTGTTCGGTCAATTGCCAGAAGTGCTCTTTCAAATTGCACTGTTGAATACTTCAAATCTTGAATTTTCTTTTTATTCATATGGCAATTAATATTACTTTTATTAAAAGCAGCTATATCAATACAGAAATATAATTAATAATAACACAAATTGTATACAACCATCTTCTAATGCTCTTTTCTTCCCCATACAAATATTCTACTTCTATGCGGATTCTTTAATATTTGTACTTTAAAGTAATTAGAATATAACTATTTTACAATACTGTCAAAAATAATAATAATTTATCCAATCGCTAGAGACAAAATCACTTTAAAATTTAAAGAATATATTAAAAGTTCATTTGCTTGTAATAAAAAACCCTTTAATTTTCAAAAATTAAAGGGTATATTTTCAGGAAGATCGAGTATTGCTGAAAATATTACTCCCAATAATCTAACATCAAGAATAAAATATAATGCCCATCTACAAGATGAATTGGGAAGATTAAGAGACACATTAAATAATCTTTTTACTAGGCTTGAAGTGCAGATAAATCAAATTTCCCAGTTCACAGATAAAGCATCACATCAATTAATGACTCCTCTGACAGCATTAAAGACAGAACTGAAATACATTCTTAAACGCGAAAGAAAACCGGAGGAATATAAAAATACTCTAAATATGCTAAATGTTCAGACAGATAAGCTGATTAGTATAATTAAATCTCTTTTGGTTATTGCTAAATACAGCGGCAACACCGAATCTCATAAAAGCGTATTCAAATTATCACAGGTAATTAACGATCAAATTAAACCTGCTTTCTAAAATCAAAATATTAAGTATGAAATTAAAGATGAAGAATTTGATAATCTAATTGCCCGTTTTTATTAATTGAAGTATTATTTTTAAGTGCTGCTTTATTCTTTGTTATATTTTGAAAAGCAATGTAAAATAGTAAAATATGTTAATCCTATTTTAACCATATACCCGTTTCAATTTTTGTATTACAAATTTCTTAAATTTGGGATTAATTATCAAATGTTTAATCACTTGAGGTATTTACTTTGCAATGGTATAATTATTTCAGCGGATTTTTTGCAGGAATGTTTCTAGCCAATTTTGTACCTCACTTTGTCAAAGGAATCGCAGGAGATTCCTTTCCCTCACCTTTTGCTAGACCTCCGGGTAAAGCCCTATCATCGCCGCTTGTGAACGTATTATGGGCACTTTTAAATTTAATAATTAGCTATTTGCTTTTCCGGTTCGGGAATGTTGCTTTTAAAGATAACCTTTCGATTATAATCTGTTTTACCGGATTTATAAGTATGAGCATCATTAACGCTAAAGTCTTTGTCCATAAAGACAAACACTTTACAAACTTCAAATAACCTTGACGACCAATAAGTTGCATCAGGTTTATTATTATAATTCTTATCCAACAAAAATATTGAACAATTATTTGTCAGGTACTAATAATTTCATTTAAAAATAAAGTGTGTCTCATTGTTTATTTCCGGTTCTAAATTTCTGTTCCCATTTCATTACTATGGAATAATGAATACCTTCCTACCGTAAGATGATGGTAAAGAAGTTCAAAGGCTCAAGAATATTTAATGAATTAAAATCAAAGGGATGTAAAATGAGGTACGACAGTTTTTCACATTACTTGACAGAATTAAAGCTGATAAAACTAAAGCTTTTCACTTCCTGCGAAATCGCTCTGACTGTTTTTTGGAATAATACTTATCCAATTTAGTTTGATAAATTATTTATTTTGGATATTTTATCAGGTATAATCTATTGTCTTCTACTTTGTATAACATAGGGGCTATTATGATTTTGGGGTATCTTGATCTAAGCCGTTTTGTTTCGCTAAGGATAAAGTCAATTTCATTTCCGATTTCAAACATAGGGGCGAAGTGCATGAAATGTTCTTCTGCCCATTCTTTATCCCAGCCGGCTTTTTCTACTAATCCATTTATAA
>JAJXTM010000152.1 GCA_021783875.1 Bacteroidota bacterium | reverse complement strand
AATATGTGGTATGCCAGCGAACAAGCTCATAATAACTTAAGTTTTGTAATCGGAGCAATGGTTATCAACAGGATTATAAGTGTAATTAATGCAGCTCGTCTCGTTATTCAATATAATAAGGAAAGATCGACTGATACGAGCTGGAATATGTCCGCCGGGGTAACAAATACCCTAGGTTTAGATACCAGTTTAAATTTAAATTTTCAAACAAGTTTTTAAATCACCACATAAAATAAATGAGAATCTTAATAGTTGAAGATGAAAAAAAAGTAGCTTCTTTTATAAAAAAAGGATTAGAGGAAGAGTATTTTGCTGCCGATATTGCTTTAGACGGAAAAGAAGGCATGAAAATGGCAACTACCGAAGAATATGACGCAATAATAATGGACATAATGCTTCCATTTATTGACGGGATATCCTTACTAAAAGAGATAAGGAAAAGAGAAATTATCACTCCGGTTTTAATGCTTACAGTAAAAGATAGTTTAAAAGATAAGGTTGAAGGATTGGATGCAGGCGCTGATGACTATCTGACAAAGCCTTTTGCTTTTGAAGAGCTCATTGCTAGGGTTAGGGCGCTTTTAAGGCGAAATGAAAACACAAAGACAACAAAACTAAAGGTTGGGGATCTTTTACTTGATTTACAAACGCATAAGGTAATAAGAGAGAACCAGGAGATAATTCTCACTCCAAAAGAGTACGCTATACTGGAATATTTAATGAGGAATTCAAATAAAGTTGTTTCAAGGACAAAATTGATAGAGCATGTTTATGATTACCATTTTGATCCTGAAACTAATATCATAGATGTATATATTAATAAAGTCAGGTCAAAAGTTGACACTAATTTTAAGATTCCATTGATTCATACAATTCGAGGAATTGGATATATAATAAAGGATGAATAATCATCAATAAAATATGAATAAGTTAAGACTCTTCGTTTCATCCACCAGATTTAAAGCTACTATTTGGTATTCATCTTTATTCTTAATACTTGAGATTTTGCTAGGGGTTTTAATTTATGTTTACTTATATAATACACTTTTAGATAATTTAGATTTGGGGCTGCAAAGTCAAGCAAAGGCAATTCTCCATCACGTAGCCGAGAAACATAAAGATATTGATAATTTTGTCCCCGATTCCTTATATTCATCTCCTGAAGATTTAATATGGGATGTTATTTATAATGAAGTTGCATTAAATCAAAGAAACAATTACATCCAAATTAACTCTAAAGACAAAATAGTTTTCAAATCAGCAAATTTAGAAGATGATACATTATCATTTCCATATAAAATAGCCCCCGTCAATTTATTTAGCTTTACAGATACAACTCTATCATCAAAGCCCATTCGATGCGTTAAATTGATTGCGGGTCAATATAAAATATTTGTAGCTTTCCCAATTCATCAAATAATTCAGACATTAACAAGCTTAGTACATATTTTTGTGCTTCTTGCTCCTATATTTATTTTTGTTTCAATTATAGGAGGAGGAATTATTTCGGCGAAATCTTTATCACGAATTGATGCAATAATTAAAAAAACTGAAGAAATCACAGCATTAAATCTTGATGAAAAGATTAGCGGCGAAAAATACAGTGATGAATACGGCAGGCTGGTGAAGAAAATGAATGAGATGATCAGCCGAATTAAAACATCAGTAGATTATATGAATCAATTTTCTATTTCAGCTGCTCATGAGTTAAAGACGCCACTAACTATTCTCAGAGGTGAAACAGAAATTGCTTTAAAATCCCGTAAATCTCCGGAAGAATATATAGAGGTTCTAAAAAGCAATTATGAAGAAACAATAAGACTTACAAAAATAATAGATAATCTCTTCTTTATTTCAAAAATTGACAACTCTTTAATCGATATTAATAAGGAACCAATTTTTATAGACAGTTTTCTAAGTACAATTGCTGATAATTTAAAAATATTAGGAACCGAAAAAAATATTATTATTAATGTAGAATCAAAAACAAATTCATATGTTGAAATCGACAAAGAATTAATGACTCAGGCTCTTTCAAATCTAATTGATAATGCAATCAAGTACGGCGAGGAGAATAACGCCATATTAATCCGCGGTGACTTACTCAGCAATGACAGAATAAAAATTAGCATTACAAATAAAGGAGAAGGAATTCCGGAGGAATTACTGCCCAAAGTATTTGACCGTTTTTTTAGAGTAGAAACATCAAGGAACAGAAATACAGGCGGCGTCGGTTTAGGTTTGTCGGTTGTGAAGGCTATTATTAATTGGCATGAAGCAGAGATTATTGCAAAATCAGAGTTAAACAAGACTACCGAATTCAGTATTATTTTTAAGAAAAGCCAAAAAAATAAATATCCATCATAATAAGGAATGAAGTAATACTAGACATCAAACATTTTTTTTATTTCAGAGACAGAAATCCCACTATTCTCTTTTTCATCATTTACATTTCTATTTGAGTAATTATTGAGCGATTTCGCAAACTGTTCGCTTGCAATAATTGTGCATCCGTTCTTTTCTGCATATCTAATAATATCTTTAACATCTGAAGAAATAACGACTAAATTTCTTTTATTTTTTGCCGAATCAATGTGTGATCTAATTTTATTATCCGCCGAATCATTTTCTGAGTAAATAATTTTAACTTTATTTAGTTTAATTGGAAGGTTTTCGAAGCCATCAAAATATATTGTGGTCAAAACATTTTTTTCAGCAAAATAATTTTCGATCATAAATGAAAGTTTTTCGCGGACATTTTGATTTTCGGATTTAACCAATTTTTCAAACTTTTTAATTTTATGGAATAAATTATTACCGTCGATAATATAATGTTTCATTGAATTCTTTAAATGCTATTTACCATTATAAAATTCATCTCTTTTAGTAATCTTAAAATCTTGTAATTGAGGAGCTTTGATTCTAATTTCAAAATAATAGCCTGAGAAAGTGCCAATAGGATTCCAAGTAAAATTCATTTCCCAGCAATGCAAGTCTCTTGAAACTCTGATTTGCGGAGCTGCAAATTGTTTTTGAATAAAATCATAACTCCCGGCAAATGAAAGTTTCCATTCAGGAGTTAAATTAAAGTCAAGATTAGCACTCATGTTAGAGGTTCTGAAAATATTTAGAGGATCATTTTTTGAATAAAGGTAGTTATAGCTTAAATATAAATTCCAAGGAATAGCGAAATCTGCTTGTTTATTGCTATAAATTCCCTTATAAATCGATTTATCTGAAGCGTTCAAAGACGAAGCTAATGAATCATTTGATTTTGACTCAGCGGATTTCAATTTATCGCCGGAAAGAGAAGTCGAAACGGAGAAACCGAAATTTGTAAGTCTAACAAATCCTTTACCTTCATCAATTAAGAATTTATTTATTCTGCCGATTCCGGCAGCATAATCATATAAAGAAAAATTAGAAGAGCCCTGGAAGTCTAAGAATTGTCCAACCTGCGTCCTGTAAGTCAAACTAATATCCGAGAATTTCAGACTATCTGCAGCAAAATTATAACCTAAATTTGCATTTATATTCATAAGCTGAATTTTATTTTCTTTTGATGTAGTATCAGTAGGATCGGGTTTTGTTTTCATTTCAAAAATATTTCCTAAAGAAAAGGATAAGCTTTGCTGTTCTCCTGAAGGAGTTGCTCCAAATATTTCCCTTTGGAATTTATCGTAAGATACTTTATTCCCTTTTGAATCAGTATAGCTGCCATAATAGTTCCAAAAAGGTTTTGAAAAATCCGGTTGATAATTATATGAAAGTGAAGGAATCACAGTATGTCTGATAGCGCTGATGCCAAATGCGTTAGGTTGAAATATTCCATAGAATCTTGTTGATGCAGTAACTCCGGTATTAAAAGTGCGGACAAAATTAATCTGATGCATATCATTTGTTAAAATTGAATCAGAACCAATAGAAGTAATTCCTGCAAAAGTTTCATCAACTCTTTTATTATACCAGTCTTCTTTATAATTAAAATTAGGAGTTAAAGTTATATATCCGATTTTAGGTGAAGCACTAATATTCAAAGTATGCTGAATCCCGCCCCGGATGCTCAAATTACCGTTGATTTTATTTCTATCATTTTGAAACTGCCCTGAATAATTAAATCCTATCAGTTCATACCATTTTTGATTATTAAAAGTGCCTTGCCGTTTAAAGGGGTAAGTTTGAGGAATTGTAAATGTTAAGCTGGGCAAAGTTTCAGAAATATTACCAGATTGTAAATCCTGAGTTCTGCTATAACTTAGTGAAAGGCTGTTACCAGATTCATCCCAGGATTTAAATAAAGTAGCATTCGATACAATTTGGCTTTGGAGCTGTTGGTTTAAGTCCTGAACATTTTGCTGTAAATAATTCTGTGAAGCGAATTGGATATTAGCATCAAGTCTTAAAGTAGGAGTAAAGGACTGGCTATGCTGCCAAATAATTTGCCAATTAACACTTTTATTATATGTAGGATCAGTAGGCAGACCTGAAACGAGGTTAGAGTAACCTAATTCAAGATTACCGTTATAATCGTAACGCTTAGTATATCTAAAACGGGAGTCGAGTTTATAGCTGCCTCTAGTGTAATAGTCACCCGTGAAATTTACATCCATATAATTATTGATAGCCCAAAAATAACCGAATCTTGAAAAATAGTATCCGTATTGGGCGCTGTTTCCAAAAGCGGGAACAAGAATACCCGAACGTCTGCCTGATTCAATCGGGAAAACCGCAAAAGGTACAGGAATTGGGAACGGCACACCTCCAAAGTAAAGCCAAACCCATTTAGCTATTATTTCTTTTTTTTGAATTACCTTCATTTCCGGAGAATAAAAATAATAATCAGGAGGAGTAGCATCGCAGGTAGTAAACCTACCATCTTTAATAAAGTAGACATCTTTATTTACTTTATTAATTTCTTTGCCAGTGTAAAAAGATCCTTCAGTTTTTGTTGCAGCTTCTGAGATGAAACCCTGATTAGTCTTAAAATTATACCGCATAGTTTTACCGTCATATATTTCACCTCCTTGAGAAAGGATTGGTGTATCTTTAAGTTTATGAGGTACTGAATCGCTAGGTGTGCCATAAGCGTCGACATTACTGCTGGTAAAGTCCACCAAAATTTTAGCGCTTTTAAGATCAGTGTCTTTATATTTCAAATCAGCCGAACCATAAAGATCCATTTTTTTTTCATTTATAAAAAAGAAAAGTGAGTCTCTGGAGCTTGCATAAATAACAGAATCTACATCAAAACCTTTTTTTTTGACTGAATCTTTTTGTACTAAAGAATCATTTTTAATTGCTGCAGTTGAATCCTGGTAAAATGGTTTAAACGTGAAAAGAGATTCAGAATATCCGGTTGATATAAAAATGGGAAAAATAAAAATAAAAAGGATAAATTTCATACAACTAATATATTTCATTATTCAGCCGGAAGGGACAAAATTTACTTATAAAAAGCCAGCGCAGATGCTCCTTTGATTCCGGCATCATTTTTTAACTTAGCAGAGATTACCTTGATCCTTTTACCAAGCGGTTTCAGAACTCTATGAGAAATTGTTTCCTGTGTACTTAAGATCAGAGGCGGACCAAATCCAGCAACTCCGCCTCCAATTATAAATTTCCCTATATCAAGGCAATTTGCAACGGAAGCTAATCCGGCTCCGAGGTATCCACCAAGGCTGTGCACTATATCTTTTGCATAACTGTCATTAGTTAATAGCGCCTGCTGAATTATTTTGGGAGTAACTAAATTAAGATCCTGATTTATTAATTCCCAAATTTTGGAAGTTTTGTTTTTAGGCAGTTCTTCCTGGACTCTTTTAATAATATATTGATTACCGAGAAATGTCTCGATACAACCATAGGATCCGCAATTGCAATGCTGACCATTTACATCTATCGTGATATGCCCTATTTCACCAGCGGCGCCGAACTCTCCTTTGAAGAGTTTTCTATTTAGGATAATTCCGCCGCCGACGCCGGTTCCTAGAGTAACCATAACAAACGAATCTAAATTTTTGCCTGCGCCGAAAATCATTTCACCAATAGCTGCTGCATTAGCATCGTTTTCAACTTTTGTTTTAATATCAAATTCTTTATTTATAATCTTTCCAAGATTGACTTTCCCCCAGCCCGGTAAATTCGGAGGATTTTCGACAGTACCTTTTTTAGTAGACACAGTTCCGGGTGATCCGATGCCGATTCCCTGTATTAATAGTTTATTGTTTTTAAGTAAAGCATATATGCCTTTTTTAATTTGGTTAATAACAATATTTGGTCCTTCATCCGCTCTGGTATCGAGTGAAATTTTGTTAATTATTTTTCCGTCATGCGAAACAATGCCGACTTTTATATTTGTCCCTCCAAGATCAACTCCGACGGCATATTTTTCTTTTTGCGACATAAAAATTTTTCCTTAAGATTAAATTAAAATTTAATTAGTGAAATTCATCCCGACTATTTTTAATTGCCCGGGATATGTGATATCTCCTATCGGAGTTGATACAGTCGGCTGCGCAAATAATGTTACATTAGATGAATGACCTTTAACCCCATTAATGGCAAGGGCA
>JAJXTM010000151.1 GCA_021783875.1 Bacteroidota bacterium | reverse complement strand
GTGATAAAACCACAATTATTGGGTCAATTTACACTGACCAGCCGACTGTTGTTAAAATGTATTATAGACAATTAGGTACAAACTTTTTTAATTCTATATCTTTAGACGAATTTTCAAACAGCTCGAAAACAATCTCTAATTTTCATTTCGGTTTTATCCCTGTTAATCAAGTTCAGCAAAATTCACAATATGAGGTTTATTATGAGGCAGTCAATTTAGCTGGGCTAAAGACTGACATAATGAATCAGAATAAATATTTAATTTATAATACATCAAATGTAATTAGTATCATAAATGCGGCAAAGCTTTCCTCTTATTCATTACCAGCTGGTGAAATTTATGAAAATCCGGTAAGCCTTACATCAAATGACAGCAATGAAATATTCTTAAGACCATTATCAAATCCCTCAACTACTTATTTATACAAATATAAAAATAATTCTTTTATATTAATTGATTCTATCAATAATAGAATAGTTCAATCAATCGGAGATTACAATAATAATGGGAAAAAAGATTTGCTATGCTATTACGTTTATAATGGCTACATATATGAACAGTCAAATCAATTTTCTTCTGCATTAGTTTTAAAATTTGCTGACACCACAGAAAAATTTTGGCCGATTACAGCACAAGATATAGATGGAGATGGGATTACGGAAATTTTAGATGTTGATTCCGATAGTTCAATTTCTGTTTGGAAAGTAAATAATAACCTGCAATTATATGATCGAAAGCAGTTAACGGATTTTTCATCTATTGGGAGCAGCGTTAATTTGCTTGATGCACCTCATGCAGTCATAGCCGATATAAATGGCACAGGCAAAAAAGCAATATGGATGGCAGATAAGAAAGGAAATATCTTTAGCTATAATATTATCGGAGTTGACAATTATCAAAAAGGTTCAGTAATATCAACTAACATGCTTGGTTTTTCAGCTTATTTATCTGCCGGAAATTATACTGGTGATGGAAATACATATTTAGCTGCTTTATTGCATTCAAACTCAGAGACAGAAAATATAGCCCCATATTACAGATTAATTGTATTTAATTTTCAAAATGATTCTTTAAATATTATTCTCGATAAGTCATTTATTGATTTACCGGCTGCTTCAAGTTCAACTTTTCAATCTGCTGAAAACAGTCTCAGGTTTGCAAACATTGAAAATCAAAACTATGATGATCTTGTTGTCTTTATTTATCCATATTCATATATCTTTAGATATGATAGCGGGAAAAACACGATGATACAGTATAGCAATAACGTTAATTCGAGTACTGTTTTTATTGGTGATCTTAATAGAAACGGTATCCCTGAAGTTGCTTTTCCGAATTCATCCGGAATTAATTTTTATGAATTCGCATTATCCAATTCAGCAAATACTCCGTATGACCTTAATGGATATAGCATTGATTCCTCGAAAATGGAACTAAACTGGCAGGGAATAGGTTACAAATATTTTATTTATAGAGGATCCAACAGTAACAATCTTGCTTTAATTGATTCGACCACTTTAAACTGGTTTATCGATTCTACAGTAGTAAATTCAATAAATTATTTTTATTCTATCAAATCTTATGATCCGTCAAAACAAATTTCATTATCAGATATGAGTTCACAAGTTAAAATATATTCTCATCAACCTGCTATGGCTATTTCTGCCTATTGCATAAATAATAATTCAATAATAATAAACTTTTCAAACAGAATTAATAACAAAGTTGATATTACTAATGGAATATATGCCGATAATTTAGATTTCCCTAATTCGATTGCTGCTAAAAATGAGTATTCTTACTTATTAACATTTTCTTCGAATTTTTCTCCCGGTATTCATAAAATATTTATTCATAGACTAAAAGATTTTTATGGCTCACCTATAACAGATGATTCTGTTATTTTTAATGTTGGTGTCTTCGATTCAAGTACTTCAAATTTTTATATTAGCTCATATCAAATTATAAATCCTTCAAAAATTGAAGTAGTTTTTAATTTACCCTTGGATTCAGTTAGCGCCGTAAATAGAAATAACTTTTTATTTGAACCCCAAAATAATATTTCAAATATTCTATTAAATTCCGCTAACCCTAATTCAATATTCATAATTCTGGATGGAAAACATCCAGTGGGTTCTGTAGGCATAAATTATAAATTAAAAGTCAGTAATTTATTGTCCTCAAAATTAACGGGTAACTTAATAATAAATAATAATGCAGGCAGTTATATTATACTTGAAGAAAATTCAAGTAATTTATCAAATGTTTATGTTTATCCAAATCCTGCTAATATTGCAACCGGAGAAGATAAAATAACTTTTGCAAATGTTTCAAATAGAATAAAAATTTCTATTTTTACAATGAGCGGGAAAAAGATTTCTGAATTTACGGCAAATACTCAAAATGGGGGAGTTAGTTATTTCTTAAGGGACTCTTTCGGAAATCCATTAAATAGCGGAGTATATATATATCGAATTGTCAGATTAAATGAATTTAATAATGAAGTGGAAGAAAAACTTGGTAAATTTGCTGTAATAAAATGAAAATTTTAAAAAAAGATATTTTTACAATTTCGAATTTCTTAAGTTTGTTAAGACTCCTGCTTGCTATTCCATTTTGGATATTAATCGGTAAACATTCGCTTAATCAAATAAATTATGAAGTTATTTTTCTCTGTATATTAGCTGGTTTAACCGACATTTTGGATGGATATTTTGCAAGAGATAGGCATGAAATAACCGAGTTTGGGAAAATTATAGACCCACTTGCTGATAAAATCGTTGTTGGAACTATAGTTATAAAATTATTTTATTTAAATGCTATTCCATTTTATTATCTCGCAATTGTTATAATAAGAGATTTATTAATATTTGCAGGAGGTATTTTTACCTCAAAAAAAATTGGAAAGGTTTTGCCATCAAACATTCTTGGAAAAGCAACCGTGATTAATATAGGTATTTTAATACTATTTATTCTATTCGGGCTTAAAGATAATTTTCTTTATCCTATTATTTTTTACTCAAGTTTGATTTTAATGTTTTTGTCTTTCTTTGGATATTCAATTAGAGCTAAAGAATTTTTAAGCAGAAAGTCTCATGAAACTCTTTAAAAATTTTAATTTTGATAAATTAAAAGAAGGCTTATCAAAAACAAGAAATAAATTGGCTAACTCAATAACTGAAACCATAAGTGGGAAAGCAGTAATTGATGAGGAAATCCTTTCTAATATTGAAGAAATATTAATTAGTTCCGATATTGGTTATGACCTTACAGAAAAAATCATTATTAATAGTAGAATAAGATTGAAAGAAGAAAAGGATCGCTCCAGCCTGAATATAAACCGAATTGTTAAGCATGAGTTAATTTCAGTATTTGATAATAATTATTCATCAAATACAGGTCTTGATATAATAAATAAACCTTATATAATAGTAGTCATTGGCGTTAATGGTGTCGGCAAAACAACAACAATCGGAAAGTTAGCTAATAATTTTAGGAAAGAAGGACTTGAGGTAATTATTGGCGCTGCGGATACTTTTAGAGCCGCAGCAAGCGAACAATTGCAAATTTGGGCAAAGCGAGCATCGGTTAAATTAGTTAAAAATATTTCTGGTTCGGATCCATCATCCGTTGCATATGAGACAGTTAGTTTGGCACTTAAAGAGAATTATGATGTAGTAATTATTGATACTGCTGGTCGCTTACATAACAAATCACATCTAATGGAAGAATTAAATAAGATAAACCGAGTTATTTCCAAAGTTATTCCAACTGCACCTCATGAAACTCTTTTAGTAATCGACGGCACTTCCGGACAAAATGCTTTGGTACAAGCTAATGAATTTTCAAAGGTTGCAAATATTACCGGCTTGGTTGTAACTAAACTTGACGGCACTGCGAAAGGCGGTGTAATTTTTCAAATATGTGATAAGCAAAAAATTCCGGTAAAATATATTGGAATTGGTGAGGGGATAGATGATTTGCAAAACTTTGACCCAGAAGCTTTTGTAGCTGCTATTTTTGATGATAATAATTAAATGGTTGATAATAACCTAAGTTTACATAATATACATTATCGGACACAATGAATATTCTTAATGTTTTAGTCTTTAATATCGTCATAGTTTTTTTGTTATTAGGTTTTAATCCATTCATAAAGGCTCAATCCGAAAAAACGCAATCTGCTTTCTCGATTCTCGATTCAACAAAAATATATTATGGTGATACCTGCGAAGTTGGAATATCCAGCCCACTAATCCTTAAATTACAAAAATATAAAGAGATCCCTACCATAAAAGAATATTTGCACGAATATGACATTATAAGAGAAAAAATAATAAAATTTCGGTCGGCTTATTATTTGTCAATTAAAAATGAACCTGCGTTGTTACTTGATTTAAGCAGGATACTAAAATCTAGGAAACAACAAAATATAGCTAATGCCTGCGGGATTTATTTTGGTCCTGACTCAATTAATAATTTAATTTTATCGTATACAATTTTAAGAAGTTCTGTAGCTAATTTTTATATCGGAATTATTCAGATTGCGAATATGAACCAGGTTTTCAAGACTGAGCTGGAACAGCCTCAAACAGCTTGGTATAAATCAAGGATTCTTTCTGAAATAAAGCATAATTCTGGTAATTAAATATCTATTGATAACAAAATTATATTAATACTTAAAAAACCCTTCGCCTGTCTTTTTACCAAGCTTATTTGCAGCAACCATTTTTTTTAATAATGGGCATGGTCGATATTTCGAGTCATTAAAACCACTGTGCAATACTTCCATAATTGCCAGACATACATCCAAGCCAATGAAATCAGCAAGCGACAAAGGTCCCATAGGATGATTCATCCCCAATTTCATCACATTATCGATTGATTCGGCAGAAGCTACTCCTTCCATTAAGGCAAAAACTGCTTCATTTATCATAGGCATAAGAATCCTGTTAGAAATAAATCCCGGATAATCGAAAACTTCCACAGGTATTTTATTTAATTTTAAAGTCAAATCTTTAATAACCTGGAAAGTCTCGTCACTAGTGGAATAACCTCTAATAATTTCAACTAATTGCATGACTGGTACTGGATTCATAAAATGCATTCCGATAAATTTATCAGAGCGAATACCTCTTGCTAATTCTGTTATGGAAATTGATGAAGTATTACTTGCAAAAATAGAATTAGATTTAATGATATTAGATAATTTATTGAAAATATTATTTTTAGCCTCTTTATTCTCATAAATAGCTTCAATTACAAGATCGCTTTCTTCCGGAGTATTTTCAATTCCAGAAATTGCAGTAATTTTTATCATTGCTTCTGCTTTTTTTGATTCCGCTATAATTCCCTTCTTAACTTGTCTATCCATATTTAATGAGATATTTTTAATTGCTTTTTGAGCTAGTTCTTCATTTAATTCAACAAGATTAACCGAAAACCCATTTAAAGCAAAAACATGTGCAATCCCATTCCCCATTGTGCCCCCACCAACCACAGAAACATTTCTTATATTCATATTCTCTTTTTGTTTAAATTTATAAAATCTTATATAAATTCAGCAGTCAATGACTCTACTGACAATATCAAATTTATCGCAATCGTATTAAGACTTACATTTCTATCAATTAAACTATGCATATTATCCAATTTTGTTATAATATCCACTAATTCTACATTTGGAAATTTAGAATTAAACTTTAGAAGTGTCTCCTTATGGGAAGTAAAATAAATATCATTATTTCCTACCCTATATTTTTGTAAATCATTAAACCACATTATCGTCAATTGAATTAGAAATTTGAAAGATTCGGAGTTTTTTTCGGAAAGATATGGAACAAGGTGACTATATGCTGAGTTAAGCTTATTTCCAAATGAATATCTTAGAAAAGATATAGTCTTTTCAATTAGTTCCTCAAAGTCGTTTTCATAGAGTTTTAATGCATTTTGAACAGAGCCATTAGAAAATGGTGCTATTTTTGTTGCTAGATCATCATCTATTTCAAAAAAATTAATCAGGACTCTGCGAATTTCTGAATTACTTAGTGGAGAAAAATTGATTTCCCAGCATCTAGACCTAATCGTTTCCTTAAGGTGTCCAGGGAAAGGAGTAGTTAAAATAAAAATTATTCCGTCTGGAGGTTCTTCTAAACTTTTCAATAATGAATTTTGTGCCTCCTCATTCATTAAATGAGCCTCTGAAATAATAATAAAACGATATTTCACATCTGAAAAATTGAGAGAAATAAATATTTTAATATCTCTTATACTGTTTACTTTTATTACATTGGCTTTTGGAATTGTTATTTTATAATAAGGGTTATTCGATTTCTTCTTAAGTTCTTCCTGTATTGTCTGAATATCATCTTCGCTCAATTTCTCATGAGCATTATTAGATTCCAATTCATTTTTACCCCTAGGTAAAGGCATTATATATTTTATATAAGGCTCTGATATCTGCCTTATTTTATTAATGTTAAAATAATAATTTTCCGAATATTTTAGGCTAAGGTTTTCGGCAAATTTTAAAGCAGCAAAATCTTTTCCACATCCTTCAATCCCATGAAATAAAAATGCATGTGGAATTTTACC
>JAJXTM010000150.1 GCA_021783875.1 Bacteroidota bacterium | reverse complement strand
CTGTGTATCCTTTGAAAAGAAGGCCACTGCTTTTTTTAATATATCTCGCTCCATTGTTACATGAGCCAGTTCCTTCTTCAGTCTCCTGGTTTCTTCTTCTTCAGCTTTCAGATGACCTTTCCCCGGAAATGAATTCTTTGCATCCTCCATATACTGCTTCTTCCAAAAAAACAATGTGTTATCTGATATTCCAAGATCAGATGATAAACTGCTTACTGTTCTTCCTGAATCTAAGACTAACTTTACTGCTGAAATCTTAAATTCTCTATCATATGTTTTTCTGGTTTTTCTATCTGACATTTTATTAGCTCCTATATTATTACTTTCATTAATATACTTGCTTTTCTAAATGTCTACAATATGGGGTACAGTCTAATAAAAATTTTCAAATTTTTTAAACAAAATCTAATTGTTATAAAACTGAACACTAATCATTTAATCCCTTACCATTAAGAATTTGGCTCATATATTTTTCAACCCTTAAATTCCGCGTTTTGGATTGTTTGGGCTGAGAAAAATAAAAAATGTATGCTCTTTGCCGCCCCGGCGTCAATGTATCAAAAGCAGTTTTCAATAAAGGGAATTCATCTAGTCTTTTTTGAAATTCTTCCGGAATTATATATTCTGAAGTCTTTTTAAAGCTTACTTTCAAACCGGCTTTTTCAACTTCAATAGCTTCATAAATATAAGCTTTTAAAATCGGCTCCAATTTGGCTATCTGTTGAACATTGGTAAATCGAATCTGGCGAGCTGCCTGCACATTCTTTGTTTGCCGGATTAAAATACCTTTATTATCATGTAATAAAGCGCCTTTAAAAAACAAAAATGCACAGTATTCTTTAAACGAGTGTATTAAAACTACATTACTTTTCTGAAAGGTGTAACAGGGACAGCCCCATTTCAATTCTTCGGTTAGCGGGCTATCAAGAGCGACCTTTCTCAATTTTCTAACCTCTTCCTGCCACTTATTTGCATTATTGAAAAAAAAATCAACTTTAGGATTCATACTACTCCTTGAAATGATCTGTCTAAAATTTAATGACTCAAGCTTATTGACTACGAATATAAAAGTAGATATTTGATTACGCAAATTTTTATGTGATTTTTCTTACAAATGTTATTACATATTACTAATTCCAAAAGACTATATGGAATAAAGATACTAAGACCTAATCCCTTTTCCATTCCCTTGAGCATGGTGAGAGCTGCTATTTTCACTTAACTTATTGTGTATATATGATAAGTCATTATTTACATGAAAATAAGAAGGCATAAATTAACGTTTTTAACCAGCTAAATATTCTTTTGAAACTTTCGATGATAAAATAAAGCAAATATCTCAAGAGATTGAAGAATGATACTTGTTACTATATCTTCCACTGAGGAAGAATTTGTTATACGATTGAAGCATAAAATTGATTATGTAGTTGAAAAGAAGTTTGGCAGAATAAAGTCTCTAAACATAAAAACATTTTATTTATTCAGCCAATTATTCCTATCGATTACAAAATTGATTTTTAGAGAAATATTTTTGAGAACTCATTAGGATGAGATTTAAATAGATTTGTTAAATTCAGCGCTTCAATTTTAATTCTAAACTATTTCATAATTTGATGTTTTAATTTAATCAATTTGAAATATTGAAGTAGAAAAGTATTCTTTTGCAAATTACAACATTATTCTAGAATTATTTTTTATCTCATAAAACTATTCCAACCCAAACTGCACATTTATCGATACCAATTTAGAAGCCCTAACAAACACAAACTTCCAAGTAAAAAACTATCACTAAATCTAAATTTGAATTGAATAAAGATTAAAAATGAAAGATTGATTTTATTCAAGAGTTGTTTTAACTTTATAAATTCTTTTCAGGGAAAAGAATACAATTTTAATTTACCTGAAGCCGGATTCACCAGAATCTGACAAGCTGATAGCATAACCATAGTTAGGTGTAAGAAATAAAAGCATATAAAAAATCAGAAATAAATATATTTATGTCTATGAAAGAGGATACGTTTGGACAGCAGTTACAATAGGCGGAGTTGTCGACGCATTATTTATTTGGGGAATTATTAAAACCCGGAATTTGGCAAAACCGGAAGAATTTTATAATAATTAAAATAGTAATAGCATTGCAAAATTTAATACTGACGACCGATTAGGTCGGTAATTCAGCAAATACGCTGTTAGGATTTATTCTAAATTCATTGAAAGGACATATAAATGCAAAAATTACGTGTTGAGAGTTTTTCTATATCATTGGATGGGTTTGGCGCTGGGCTAAACCAAAGCCTGGACAAACCATTTGGAGTTGGTGGTGAAAGGCTTCACCAATGGTTTTCCCCTACAAAAACATTCCAACAAAACGTATTAGGAAAGAGTAACGGCACATTAGGAGTTGATAATGATTTTGCTGAAAATGGCTTTAAAAATATTGGCGCCTGGATTATAGGACGTAATATGTTTAGTCCATATCGCGGATTACCTAATGATAATTGGAAAGGATGGTGGGGAGAAAACCCGCCCTATCATGTTCCAGTCTTTATTTTGACTAATTATGAACACGAATCAATTGTGATGGAAGGCGGCACCACTTTTCACTTTGTAACGGAGGGGATACATGCGGCTCTTGAAAAAGCTTTTGATTCGGCAAATGGTAAAGATGTAAGACTTGGCGGAGGTATTAATACAATTCGTCAATATCTTAAAGCGCAATTAGTTGATGAATTACACCTAGCTGTATCTCCTATATTTATAGGAAGCGGTGAAAATCTTTATTTGAATTTGGAGCTCACATCATTGGGATATATCTGCACTAAACATATTTCAAGCGATAAGGCTATACATTTGGTTATAAAAAAGACAATTAACACCTAACCCATCCTACAAGCCTATATAGGTAAGTATCGAAGTAAGAATAATCAGATAAATAAAGTCTTGGATTAATCTCAAAATAGATTCATCCGGAAGAGTTGCATTTAGTTTACATAAAAGAAGTTAATGATTTTAGTTGAGGGATATTTTAGAAGGATAAGATTGATTGAATATAAAATTGTCATTTGCATATTTATAATGCTTAAGTTGGAAAATTACTTTTGAATAAATGGCTGCGTCTTTCTTATGAAATTAAATTGCCTTTTACGCAAATTATTTTGCTGACACTCAAAAGATTAATTCTGTCTCTCAAAACAAATGATCAAAATGGAATATTTTTTTATTTTAAAGCTAAAATTACTTCAAATACATCATCTTCTTAACAATATTAATATTTTCACCGACTAACTGATATATGTAAACTCCTGAGGTTAACTGGCTTGCATTAAAGTTCTCAGTATATGTGCCCGAACTGAAATTCCTGTTTGCTAATACTGCAACTTGTTCACCAAGCATGTTATAAACCTTTAAAATATAATTGCCGGGTTTTGAAATCGAAAACTGTATTTGTGTAGATGGATTAAATGGATTGGGGTAATTCTGCATTAATTCCATCTTCATCGGAACTGTCGATCCGGTCGCCTTGATTTCTGTTATCCCTGATAAATTTTGTAAGGATCTTATCTGTGCCATGCTGTTTGGAATTTCACTCTTTACCGGCTGATCAACCTTTACTAGCGTTGCAAAATTGGTTATCGTTGTATCCAATGTGACTGTTCCCGTGAATGGGACATTATTAAACTGTCCGGATCCGTTAATATTCCAGCATATTGCCTGCCCGCTTATTAACCCACCGGGGAAGTCTAATGTTGCTGCCGGAGCTAGTACTGTCCCTGTTACATTTATTTGGGAAATTTGTAGCGACTTTGCCTGGTAGAAATTTAAAAGAACATTTGTGCTTGCTGCTCCGTTAACATTAAATCCGCCTTTCCAGTTGACTGTGTCTCCTGATATATTTATTAGTACTACTGAATTGGTAGGCACATTTACCGTTAGTGTGTTGCATTTGGAAAGATCACTTCCCTTTATATCAAAAGTGTTTTGCTGTGCATTTGCTCCCGTTAATGTTATCATGCCCCATTGCATACTATCTGTTCCTGTCGGCGTCAATACGGACATCTGGGATGATAAATTGTCTAAATAAAGCTTTGCTGCAGAAAAATCTATCGGCGATGCTTGATGAATTATTCCTTGAGCTACTCCCCATTGCGTTGTGTCTATAAATGAACCGAAAGCTACATCACCATTTACCCATCCGCTAATGTATGTCAATTTTCTTCCTACAACTAACACATCGCCGCTCGGATTTATTAATTTGTCTCCTACACTATAATTTGCTAACGTAGCATCATTGCCTATTGCCATTCTGCCTTCTGCGTCTGCCGATGGTTGATTTATATCATTGAGCACAAATACATTGTATCCTTTGGCTGGTCCAAGGTCGAAAACTTTCAAACCATTGGAAAAGGTCGCCTGTACTGTTAAGTCTAAAGTCTTAGATTGGTTTACTCCTAATGTGTCAATTGTCCATATCCCTGTTGTGTCATTGTAATTTCCGTCGGATGTTACGTATGTCAAAATACTTGGCAGTACATCGGAAATCTGTACTCCTGTTGCCGGGATTACTCCGTTATTTGTGACCTTAATATTATATGTTACTTTATCTCCGTTGCCTACTGTTACGGTTGCACATGTTTTTGAAATACTTAATGAAACATATCCCCACCATTTAACGGATGCCGTGACTGTCTTTGATGCTGAAACTGGTGTGGCTATTACTAACTTCTGTGTTGTGTTGGGATTCGCAATGTCATAATATTCTGTACCCTCTGGTATTATTACTGTACTTGTTGCATGAATTACTGTCGCATTATCCGGACCGGCTGTAAGTGTTATTGGACCTGCTACTCCCGATTGATCTGTGGTTACTGTACTTGCTGATAAAGTTCCTTCATCTACTGAAATATTTATAACTGCATTTTTTATCGGCGCTCCTACTTCATTATAAGCTTCTACGTAAAATTGTATCGGTGAGCCAATGCTTGGAGATTGATTCGGTATATTTATGACTAGTGTCTTAAAGGGCTGAATTTTACCTGCGTTTGCTTGCGCGTCACTTAGAATCTGAAGCGCTCTGTTTTGTATTTCTGTTGTAAGAGTATGCGCTCCTCCGTCCGGGGTACAAGCAGAAATATTTAGCGTATCTGTTGCTGCCCATAACGCTAGCTGCACTGCAGCTGCTTCATTATATGCCTCTGATAAAGATCCGGTATAAGGAAGACTTTTATAAGGATAATAATTATTTAATATATAAGTGACTAGTGAATTTGTGGTATCTACATTTTGATAGGCATCAGTTGCAATATTATGATGAATATCTATACAATAAAAATCAACCAATGTATTATCAACCATTCCTTTAAGCGTTCCGCAATATACATCTTCGTTTGCATAATCTTCTCCCAAAATGTTCGGTAGATGAAGCGTAATACATTGATCAATACCAATATATGTTGCAATACTTTGAGTTTTTGCTAATGACAATACGGAGGTCAAAATTAAAGCGGCGGCTAAAAGAATAAATTTTTTCATGTTGTTCCCTGATGATGAATTTCAATATAAAATCAACATGAATAAACCAACTGATATGCCAACTTGAAATAATCGAAAATTTGAAATATTTATGTGAATTAAATGCAAAGAAATGAGATAAAAAAGTTTTTTATCTCATTTCGAGATTCGAAAATAAGTCATTAAATTATTGACTTTAGTATGGATTAGAATAGTTTTTTCAAAGAAAATATTTAGTTAATTTAAACTCTATTAATTTGATCAATTCTAATTCCGGAGTATTGCAATGTCCAATTTATTTATAAAATATTTTTATCCTTTAGCTAATCTTAAAATAGATATTCCGTTTTTTTCCACTCTTCTTTTTGTCTTCCTTATTATCGTTTATTCAAATCTAAAAGCAGTTAATATTTCCGGTATTTCAGTTATTGTTAATAAAAATACTGGTGATTATAAAATCACTTCTTCACTAATGAGTTGGGATTTTCGGGGTACTACCGGGCATTCGCTAAATAAACTAAAAGCATTTCAAGGGAAAGATGAAATAGGAATTTTCAACGAAATAAAGTTTAGTTGGAAGGATAATATCCCTTATGAAGGAACTATAAAATGGTATAAAAATGAGCCGGTTGTAATTTTTGCTTTGATCTTGCCTGATGGTTCAGCCTCAATGCCGAATCCCTTTCCCGCATTTACAGAATTTCCTAAAAAAATGAAAACCTTCAGCTATAATAATGATAATTTTGCTCCTCCACAGTTTAAACTTAATGAAACTTCAACCCCTTGGCTTTTCTTTTCATCTGATAATTCCCGACAAAATAAAATTTACGATTCATTTATCATTTCTCCGGCTTCCGATTTCATTGTATCAAAACTAACAGGAAACGGGGAAACTTCAATTAACAGCAGCTTAAATTCCGGAATTAAAGATTTACCTAAAAATTTTAATCATAAAACAATCTTAGTATTTAATCATGGTATAAAAAAGACTTGGGATACTTGGGGGAAAGTTTTGAGAACAATGTACAACAGACGTATACCCCATAATGATGCCGATCCGGTTCTGAAATACTTTGGATATTGGACTGATAATGGAGCCGATTATTATTACAATTACG
>JAJXTM010000149.1 GCA_021783875.1 Bacteroidota bacterium | reverse complement strand
TGTAAAGACTTCGGTCAATTATCCTCAAGCAAATGGTAAAATTGAACGTTACCACAGAACTATAAGCGAAGAATGTTTAAGAATAAAGTCCCCGGTCAGTATAGATGAGTTCAAAGTTTACATCGAGAGTTATGTTAAATTCTACAACACAAAGAAGCTTCATTCTTCTTTACATTACCTTAGGCCGGAAGATTATCTTTTGGGAAGAAAACAGGAAAGGTTGGCTGAACGAGAATCGAGATTAGAACAAGCTGAGAAAATCAGAAAAAATTATTGGGAAAAACTAAATCAAGCAGCATAAATTATGAAATCTTTTTCCAACTATGATCTTTTATTAATTGTAACTTTTCCCTTGAAGCATTACAACATTGCAGAAATTTTTGAGTAATGTCATCCTGCATCTCTGATGGAATTGTAACTAATATATTAGAATCGAAATGATTCAGCCCGTTTGAAGTGAAGTCACCGAAATCAATACAATTACACTTGCAAAATGCTTCGGTTAAGTTGTCATCTGAAAAATCTGCTGCTATTTTGACCTCCAATAAAATATGCATATCGATAAACTAAGAAGGAAATTTGAATATGTTCTCTTACAACAAAAATCTACGAACAATAATTCTTTAAAAATTTCTAAAATTATCGAAGCAACTTCCAAACAAATATTCAATATTAACATAAGAAATGTTCTACAAAAAAAAATCAGTAGTACTACTGATTTTTTCATTAAATTAGGAGTATCTTTCTTTTCGAGAATATTTTGTTCACTCATTGAAAGCTATATTGAGGAATATATAGTGAGTTTCTGACGACAAATTGAACTTATTCTTTGAAATGACCATGATACAGAATATGAGATATATTTCCCAATATTAATTGTAATTGAGAGTAATTATAACGAGCTAATTGATTAAATGAACAAAAAACTAGATTATTATTTAAAACTCTTTCTAAATCTAAATGACCCCATTTATTACTCAATACTTTTTCTAGTACTTTTATTCATGCTGATTTACTTAATCTTTAAGAGGGTGATTATTCCTTTGGAGAAAAAACATATACTTGAGAATAATGCTCTTGAAATGGAAAACGCTAAACTTATGGCCTTGTTTGCCGAACTAGATCCTGATCCAATATTAAGGATTGATTTAAGAGGCATTATTATTTTTACGAATGAAGCAGCCAAGAACCTTATTAAAGAAGGCTCGCTTAGAGGTAAACCTATTCAATATGTGATTCCACAATTAGTATTGCCCATTATTGACTTCATACTTAACGATAATTCAAAATCATTTTCCACCAACATTAATTCTAAAAATTATTTAGTACTATTTAGAGGAATATCTTCTCTTAAAATTGCTCAAGTTTATTTCCACGACATTACAGAAAAAATCGAAAATGAAAATAAACTTAAAAGTATGACAGATAAGATTCAAAATAATACTGAGGTAGAAAGACAAAGGATAGCCAGAGAGTTACATGATAGTGTAGGACAAGAGTTACTTTTGCTTAAGATGGATCTATTAAATACTCAAAAAAGTTTTCCCATAGACTCGAAAACAAATGATTATTTTAGTCATTCAACAAAAATTCTGCAAAAAATTATTACAGAGCTCAACGTAATTTTATTTAATCTTATGCCAAGTACCTTAAGAGAAAATGGACTTGGAACCGCTATTGTCTCTATGGTTAATAAAATCACTTCCACAGGATTCATCAAAGGAAGTGTCAACATAGTGGGTTTGGAAGAAAGGCTCAATGACAAACTAGAAATCTCTATATACAGGATAATCCAAGAAGCATTGAATAATATTATTAAGCACGCACAGGCTGAGGAGTTTTCAATACAAATTATCCTAAAAGATGAAAGAGTTAAAATTCTGATTTCCGATAATGGAATCGGGATGTCAAGTAATTATGAAGCAGGAGGATTTGGTTTAATCAACATTAGAGAAAGGATTGAATTTTTTAACGGTGTCTTTAAAGTAGACTCATCACAAAACGGCACTCTTTTGGTAATAGATATTCCCATGGTGAAAAAAGATGCCTGACGCTGACTCAATAAAATTGCTAATTGCGGATGATCATAAATTATTTAGGATTGGTCTTATAAAAATGTTATCAGATTATCATGATATTGTAGTAATAGATGAGGCTGAAAATGGAAAGGACCTAGTTGATAAATATTTTGAACTTAAACCGAGTTTAGTATTAACTGATATATCAATGCCAATTTTATCAGGAATAGAAGCTGCTAAAAAAATCAAAAGCATAGATAAAGATGCTAAAATACTCTTCCTTTCAATGTACTATTCCGAGGAATATATTTATTTGTGCCTAACATCCGGCGGTTTGGGTATTGTTAATAAAAACATTTTAGAAGAGGAATTAGTCGAAGCCATAAGAAAAGTATTTTTAGGAGAAAAATATTTTGGGAAAAATATTACGAAGAATATGTTAGAAGAAATCATCCACAAATATGAATCTAGTTATGTGTGGGGGATAAAAATAAAAAACCCGGATCTTTCTAAGAGAGAACTCGAAGTGTTGAAATTAATAGGGGATGGATATACTAGTGCAGAGATTGCTAATAAATTATTTATCGATATACGAACAGTTGATACTCATCGGACCCATATAATGCACAAGTTAGATTTAAAATCATTATCTGAACTCATAAGATTTGCTGTCCAATTTAATTTATCTTTAGTCGATTAAGTGAGTATGAATTTGAAAATTTTATTGCTATTTTTATTATAACAAGTTTAAAGGAATGAAAATGAAAAAGGCTCTCCTTTCATGCACAGTACTATTTGCTCTAGTACTTGCTCAAACCGTGTTAGCACAGAGTGTTGGTAAAATTTATTCAAAAACTACTGCTGATAGCTTATTTGGAAATGTGATCAACTCAGTTGAAATAAATTCCAATAAGCTTCAATCGTTAACCTCAAATACATCAAACTATATCATGTTTAATATTGTTCAAGGCAACCTTGTTGTTTTAAATAATAATAGAAATGTCTTGTACCCAGGTGCTATGACAATATCGAGTAGTACAGTATTTAAGTTTTGTAGCGTTAGCGTTTTGCTTGATCTTATGAGAGAAGGTGGAAATGCGTCAACATATATTGAGATTAGACAAAATGTTTTAACAGTTACAAATGGGGACTTTACTTTGGAAGAAATGGAGAATTGTCCTCCTTTCTGCCCATAGATATGATGGTAATACCGTATATACTATTAGTTGTTTCAATCGTAATTTGGATATTCATCCCGTTTCGGCAATTTCGGGGAAATTATTTCGTATTTTTTTTGATATTAGCCACTCTAGACCCTTTAACAGTATTTATTCGTGCTTTAATTTCTATACACCCTTTGAGGATCTATTCTATTTGCTCAATATTTTTAATATTTTCTTTGTTTGATCGGAAATCTTTTAAAAAACGAATCCCGCTTATATTTACAATTATACTAATAAACACGTTGATAGCTTTATTCTCCAGCTTTCAATTTCTTCAAATTGATTTATTCTTACTAAATATAATTATAGAATTTTTTATACTTGAAAGAACCGTCCTTTTTATTCAGGAAAAAAAATATATTAATTTATTTCATTTGGTACTTAACTTATATATGTTAACCTTAATTATTAAGTATTTTGTTATTATGATAGACGTGAAAACCGGAATCAATTATTTTTACGTTACTTCATCCTTTGAAATATTAATTGGAGTATATTTCTTATTAGCTAATGAAAAGAACTCCACAATATATATCTTAGAAAGGGATGGCAAAATGGGAAATAATATTGTCAACAAAACCAACTATATAAAATAAATATTTTTTACTAAAATCAGTTTTTGCGATCTAACTATTTTCTAAACCATAATTATTGTGTTGTGGAAAATAGTTGAGCCTTGAGTAGCCGTATAGCCGAAAATCTCTATTTCTTCTTAAATCAAATTAGAAGTAAGGTTAAATATGAAATAGTATGGAGTTCGTTTGGGTAATAGTCTCATAAAATCTCTTACTGTACCAGATTTTAATAAACTTAGTGAAAAATTTAAAGAATTTATAGAAGTTCATCTTTTTAATCCCGATAGTCCCGACAATACCGAAATAATTTATTATCTTAATTAAGATAATATTCTTTTTTCTATTGGAAATAATGAAAGTAAATAGAATTTATTAACTTTTGATATTTTTTTTTGAATGGTTAAATTTAAAATTTATAGAGGTGAATATGTCAAGTTTTACTGTCCGTGTCGAATTGCATAATGCAACCGAAAAAGATTATGAAAATCTTCATAGATTTATGGCAGATGAGGGATTCAAGAGGACAATTATTTCTGCTAATAATGTGGAATATCAATTACCAACTGCGGAATATATTATTACTGATGATAATCTAACTCTGTCGCTCACTTTGGGAAAAGCTAAATCAGCAGCAAAAAAAACAAAAAAAGAATATGAAGTTTTAACAACAGAAGCAATCGGGAGAAGTTTTGTTAATTTAAAAAAATGAACGCAGTTTGGGTAATCAATGACATTGTTTTTATGTTAGGGAATTCTTAGATATGTGCCATAGATTTTGAAACTCTGGAGGAAGTGATGAAACATATAAATGACAGCCAAGGAAAATCAGTAGGCATATGGATCCGGGTATCGACTGAAGATCAGGCGAGAGGGGAAAGCCCCGAACATCATGAGAAACGGGCACGCCTGTATGCAGAATCAAAAGGATGGAAGGTACAAGAAGTCTATCATCTTGAAGCGTTAAGCGGAAAGACGGTGATGGGATACCCAGAGACCAAGCGAATGCTCGAAGATATCAAGAACGACCGGATCACCGGACTCATTTTCTCAAAGCTTGCCCGGCTCGCACGGAATACGCGTGAGCTTCTTGAATTCGCCGAGATTTTTAACACCTACAGCTCAGACCTCATTTCGCTTCAAGAGGCGATTGATACGTCTACGCCAGCAGGGCGTCTTTTCTATACCATGATCGCCGCGATGGCTCAGTGGGAACGTGAGGAGATTGCTGAACGCGTTGCTGTTTCAGTTCCCATACGGGCAAAGTTGGGAAAACCGTTAGGAGGACAGGCGCCGTTCGGGTATCAATGGGTGGAGAAAAAACTTGTGCCGAATTCAGAGGAAGCGCCGATTCTTAAACTTCTCTTCGAACTTTTTCTTGAACACAAAAGGAAAAAAACAGTCGCCCGGTTGCTGAACGGACAAGGGCATCGCACTCGCAATGGCTCAGGTTTTTCCGATACCACCATTTCTCGATTACTTCGCGACCCCACATCCAAAGGGGAGCACCGTTTGAACTACACGAAAAGTTTGGGAGAGAATAAAAAATGGGAACTCAAGCCTGAAACGGATTGGGTGACCTTGCCGGTATCTCCAATTCTCAGTGAAGAACTCTGGAACGGATGCAACGCAATCCTGAATGAACAGGAGAAAACTAATAAGAAACCGGGTAAAAGAGCGGTGCATCTTTTTAGCGGATTCACCTATTGCACCTGCGTCGCCAAAATGTATGTGCCTTCAAATTCGCCCAAATATACGTGCTACCAATGTCATAATAAAATCAGCGTAGAAGATTTGGAAACGATATTCCACGAACAGCTAAAAACGTATGTCTTTTCACCTGAAGAAATTATGAAGTCTTTACGCCAAGCGGATATCCAAATCAAAGAAAAAGAAGAACTCTTGGAATCGCTCGTGAAAGAATCAAAGAAACTCAAAGAGGAATTGGATCATATGATGCGTCTTTATCTTGACGGCGAAATTCCAAAAGAAGGCTTTGGATCACATTACCGACCGATAGACGACCGACGGCAACAAATAGAAAAGCAAATTCCGGAACTCCAGGGCGAGCTTGATTTTCTTAAGATTCAATACCTTTCGCAAGACGAAGTCGTCCATGAAGCGAAAGACCTTTATTCCCGATGGAACAAATTGGAACGGGAAGATAAACGCAAGATCATTGAGACCATAACGGAAAAAATAGATATCGGAAGCGATGAGATCAGCATCAATCTCGCCTACATCACCCCTTCTCAGAAATTGATGTCAAATGGGCAACGCAACTTCATGGTTGCGTGGCATTGTTGCCAATTGTACTTATTGGCTCAAAACCTTCGAAAATTCCACAAAATCCTGTTTCCATTGGCGATCATATAAAGAAAAAACGCTTAGAACGACAGTTCACTCAGTTACAATTAGCTCGTCTCATCGGAGTAGAAGAAACTTCAATATACAACTGGGAAAACAATCGCTCAAGACCCAAAGTTTATTTACTTCCCAAAGTTATTGAATTTTTAGGATACGTACCATTTGAGTTACCGAAAGAAACGATTGGAGACATGATTAAATCTTATCGGAAAGAACATGGGTTAAGCCAAAGGAAGTTGGCTAAAATTTGGGGCGTTGATCAGACAACAATTAGAGATTGGGAAAATGGGAAACATAAGCCTGGTAAAAAAATATTTGAAAGAGTGACTGAAGTTCTAAAATGTCACCGCCGATAGAGATTTACCACTTTTGCCGGTTTAAAAGTTACCACCCAAATTTGGCAGATCATAATACTCCCGCTCCTCTATCCCAGATTTAATTAAAAAGTTGTACGGGCAGATTACTAAA
>JAJXTM010000148.1 GCA_021783875.1 Bacteroidota bacterium | reverse complement strand
GTCTTCTATTTGAACGATCGCCGCCGCCATCTCCTGAAGCAGACATATCTCCGGCAGATTCATCACCTCCGCTATTATCACTTCCCATAGATCCTCCGTCGGAACCACGATTATTATTTCTTCCGCGAACTTTGGTTAAATCAATTGTTCCGGTTTCAAGACCGATACTTATAGTATTGGACGTATCGGCATTTAGAGCATAAGAGACGCCCGAAGAAAATTTAAGGGGGATTTTCAATTCATAAACAAGCGTATTTTCCTGAAAATCCATTTTAATTTCGATTCCCCGTAATTCAGCGATAGTCATTTTTGTGATATCATCTTTATTTTTTCCGACAATTTCAAGGTCATTTTCTTTTCGTCGAAGAGTTTCTTTTAATCTATCTGCACTAATAGGAGTGTTATCCGTGCCGCGAGTCCGCATTTGATTTTCATCCATATTATCTCTTTTGAAATTCATACCTCCAAAATTCATATCCTGAAAATTCAACGGATATTTTATTCCGAAATTTTGGTCGTCATTTCCGTTTCGGTCAAACCAAACCGTAAGCCCCATTCTAATTATTTTAGCTTCAAGGTCAGGATTATTAGTCGCAAAACAAAGGTAAAGATTTGATCCGTCGTTCTGCACTCCGTATTGAAAATTGTCCTGGTCATTATAAATTAAATTATTTCCCCAATCAGTTTTATTACCGTCAATAACGATATTCCCATTATACCAATGACTTTGAACTGCAGTTTCGTTACAGCCTGCAATAGCAATTAAAAAGGCAGATAACAGTAAAAAAATTAAATTTTTCATAAATCTTTCTTTTTTAGTTAGTTTTTATAAATATCGTTAATTAGACATAAATTATTGAAATTGGGTTTCATTTATAGAATTTTTTATTAGAATTTATATTTTTCCGGTATACTTAAAACGGAATCTATAAACCATCCGTTATAATTTGAAAATGAAATTACTGCTTTGAATGAATCTCCGGATTTCAATTTCGCCAAATTTAGTAACTTTTTATTATCTCCGGAGTCTACAATATTTTTTTGATCATCAAGGTCAAATTTCGGCACAAGTAAATATGTTGCACCGGCAATTGCCGCAGCGCCCGATGCAGAGTCAACTTTTATAATATTTGCCTTTATAATAAAATCGGAATTTGTTTGAGTATAAATTTCCTGTACCATAACAGTAACAGTAGATTTATTTGTTCCAACGAAATTTGGAATTACTAAATTTTTATTTTTAACTGCATTGTATTTTGTTACATTCGAACTGCAGGAAAAAAATGCCAAAGAAGCAGAAGCAATAAATAAAATTAAAATTTTCATATTTATAATATCTTAAATATTTTACATCTTAAAATTAAAGAATAAATTTCATTATTCAATTAGCCGATTTTATAGTATTGTGTATTAAATCTTTATTTTTATTTCAGTATTTTTCTCAATTAACTTTTAACAAATAATAATAAAACTTGTCTGATTTAGAAAAGAACCGGAAATTATCACAAGAATTCATCAGCAAATTGGCAGAAAAGGTACTGGGTTATCTGCCGGTTCCGACTTTTGAAGAAGTAATCAATTTAATTGAATTAAGGCTTAATGATTACTACTTCCCTTTTTCATCAGAATCAAATTTATTAAGGATAATCATTTCATTATATGATCGCGCAACATTTCTAAACGATTGCCTTAAATATCCGCATTATATTGATTTACTATTATCTATAGCAGCAAATAGTAATTATTTAACAGACATTATTGTACGAAACCCCGAATATTTTTACCGGATATTAAACCCATCAAACTTAAAAGAAAAGATAGTAGAAAAGTCCTTTGAAAAAGAACTCAGCAGAATAACTGCTACATTTAAGACATTTAATTCAAAACTAAATGCATTGCGTTTCATAAAACGAAGAGAAATATTAAAAATCGGAGCTAAGGATATATCAGGTATCGAAAATTTAGAAGAGATTACCGGAGAATTGTCCGCCTTAGCTAAAGTTTTATGCAGCCGGTTATTTACAATCTGTTATAAAGAAGTTTTGACAAAAAATCAAATTAAAAAAGCAGATAATAAATACTGCATTATTGCATTGGGAAAATTGGGAGGCAAGGAACTTAATTATAGTTCCGACGTTGATTTGATAATTTTTTATGATATTAATACTGTATATCCGAATAATAAATATTACAACGAAATATTGACGGAGGCAATTCATTTATTTATTGAAAGTTCGACAACATTAACCGGCGAAGGTTACATATATCGGATTGATTTTCGCTTACGACCGGATGGAAGGAACTCCCCGCTTTGCGGATCTTTGAATGACTATTTGGCTTATTATGAGAGCCGCGGCGAAGATTGGGAGCGGCAGATGCTGATTAAAGCGGGATATATCACCGGAGATAAACTTTTATATAAAGAATTTTCTGAATCCATTGCTCATTTTGTTTACCCTGTGAATTTCTCCAGTTCTCCGGTCAGCCAGATTAGTAAACTAAAACAAAGCATTGAGAAAAATCTAAAAGATCAGAAAAATATAAAACTTTCTCCGGGAGGCATTCGAGACATAGAATTTTCAGTTCAAGCTCTTCAATTATTAAACGGCGGGAAAAATAAAGAACTACGTACAGGGAACTCTTTAGATGCAGTAAATAAATTATTTAAGGCAGATTTAATTTCATCAGAGGAAAAAAACGTTTTATCGAAGGCGTATTCCTTTTACAGGAAAATTGAGCATTATCTGCAATTAATGAATGATGCACAAACTCATACGATTCCGAATGAAGGAGAAATTCCGGAGAAGTTATCTAAATATCTTGGTTATAATAATTCCCTGGAATTTTTACAATCCGTCTCTGATAACAGAAAATTGGTTTTGCAAATTTATCATTCCATAATGGGAATCGATTATGAAGTTAAAGACAACGTCTTAAATTTTGAGAACATTAATTTTACCAACCGCAAGCAGGCTGAATCGGATATTTCTTTTTTATATGAGGGCAAAGGACTGCTTGGTCAAAAAGATTTCGATAAAAATTGTTCAGAACTTTTTGAAAAGATTATCCCGGTCTTAAATGATTATCTTTCTAATTCACTTGATCCGGATAAGGTTTTGAGAAATTTTGCCAGAGTTATTAGATCATCAAAATTTCCTTCAATATGGTATAGGGAATTCAGCGATGCAGTCTTTTTTAATTCATTTCTTAAATTATGTGAATTTTCTCAAAAGTCGATTGATTTATTTGCAGAAGATAATGACCTCAGTGAATATCTGCTTACCCGGAAAGCATTTACTCAAATGACTATTGAAGAAATGGCATGTTATCCTATAAAAAAAGTTCTTTTTTTACTTGTAGTACAATTTTCCTTAAAATTAATATCTTCTGAAATTTTATCCGAGACATTATCAAAGGTAATACATAAAAAAATAAAAGAGGTATCTGGGAAATTATTCGGCAGCAAAAATAAATTAATGTATTTTTTTATTGCTTCTTTAGGAAGCCTGGCTGCAGAAGAAATGACATTCTCTTCAGATATAGATTTAATATTTGTAGTCTCTGATTTAGAAAAAAATCCTTTAGCGCCAAAGATATTCCAAAATTTATTATCTATAATAAAAGATGAATTGAATCCTTTCGAAGTAGATTGCCGTTTGAGACCGGAAGGGAAAAGCAGTCCGCTGGTGTGGGACTTAAAAAGTTATTCGAACTATTTACTAAGCCGCGCCAGAACGTGGGAGTTTCAATCTTTATGTAAATTAAATTTTATATACGGAGATAGGAAAAAATTTGGAATCTTTTTCGAATCAATAATCAGCCGGATTAATTTATTTGAAAAAGAAAAAATAAAATATGATATAATCGAAATGAGAAAAAAACTTTATCCAAAAGATATTTCAGCGATTGCAAATGTATTCAATTTAAAAAGAGGCAATGGCGGGTTAGCAGATATTGAATTCACCGTCCAATATTATTTGCTCCTTAATAAATCATTATTTATTGAATGCCATGGGAAAAACAATGCGCAAATTTTAGAAAAACTAAATTTCAATGAAAGAAATAAAATTAAAGAAAATTATTTTTTTCTTAGAATGATTCTTTTATTAAATCAGAGTTGTTTCAACGTATCAACTTCGCACATATCATTTGAAAAAAATAAGCTTGATATTTTCTCAAAACTATTAGATTTTAAAAGCGGAAATGATTTACAACTTTATTTCAGTCAGATAATAAAGGAAAATTCCGCTTTCTTTTTAAAAAATGTTATTTAACGATTTGATGAAATTAATAAGAAAATATTATGCCGTTCTGACCGGACTCTTCGTTTTTATTATCTACCTATTTACGGTAGCTCCTTCAGTAGTAGAAATTGACGCCGGAGAGCTTTCAACCGTTCAGGTTACTCTAGGTATTGCACATCCTACCGGATATCCTTTGTTTACTATGCTGGGACACTTATTCTCCTTAATTCCTTTCGGCTTTTCAAAAATATATCAGCTTAATTTGCTTACTGCAATATGGTGCAGTCTTGGAATTATGGTTTTTACTTATTCATCAAAATTTCTGCTTGACAATATTGAATCATTCAGTTCAAAAAAAATCATAGCGCTTCCAAAAGGGAAGAAGCGGAAAGATCAAAAAAGAGTTCCCGATAAAAATGAGAAGGAAAAATTAGAGATAATTCCTGAAGATAAGAAAATCATATCTGCGGTATTCGGAGGTTTGATCTTAGCATTTGACAAAACTTATTGGATGCAGGGAACATCGGTAGAAGTATATTCATTACAGTTATTTCTGATAAATCTTATAATATTATTTTTGTTAAAAGCCTACATTGCAAAAGATGATATTAATACGGTTAAATTTTTCTCTCCCTGGGCAGCATTTGCAATTATTCTCGCATTTGGATTTTCTAATCACATGACAACTCTGTTCATTCTTCCGGGCACTGCATATTTATATTTTAATAAATATAAATTCAGGAAAGCGAGTTTCGTCAGAATAATTTTAATGCTATTGCTTTTCGTTCCTCTTTTACTGCTTATATATTCTTATCTGCCAATCAGAGCTTCGCAAAATCCTCTTATGGATTGGGGAAATCCGATAACAATCGGAAAATTTTTCAGACATGTCTCGGGCGATCAATATCAGGTTTGGTTATTTAGTTCATTTGATTCAGCCGGAAAACAATTAAATTATTTTTTCTCAAACATTCTTAGTGAATTTTGGGTAAGCTTATTAATCGGGGTAGTCGGAATTATATGGACTCTTTTTAATTCAAAAAAAATATTTATTTTTTTAATTGTTACATTTTTATTTACGATAGGTTATTCAATAAATTATAATATTCATGATATAGATTCATACTTTTTACTTGGATATGTTTCACTCGGATATTTCTCTGTATTCGGTTCATTCCAGATACTTTCGTATTTAAAAAGGAATAAAGCATATCCATATTTAACGGGAGCTATTTTAATAAGCATCTTTATAATTGTTGAGCTATATTTTAATTATAGTACTGTTGATCAAAGTGATGTTTACACATTTAAGGATTATACAAAAGCAGTGATCGGAAGTGTGGATAAGAACTCAATCATATTCAGCTATGAATGGGATTATTTAGTTTCACCATCATATTATTTTCAGTTTGTAGAAAATTACCGCAGGGATGTAACAGTAGTTGACAAAGAATTATTAAGGAGATCGTGGTATTATCATCAACTGTCTGACATTCACCCTAAATTATTTTCGGGAATGACACAAGACGTAGATAATTTCCTGGTATCAGTAAAGCCTTTTGAAAGAAAAGAGCCATTTGATCCTAATTTAATAGAATATAATTACAGAAAATTAATGACGGATCTGGTAGCTTCAAACATAGGTAGAAGAGAATTTTACATAGCGCCTGAGCTATTTGAAAATGAAATGCAGAAAGGTGAATTTACTTTGCCGAAGGGATATAATATAATACCCGACCTTCTCCTTTTTAAAGTAGTAAAAGGTAACGGATATGTACCTGCAGCCGATCCAAAATTTGAAATTAGATTCCCAGCAGTTGCAACGAGCTATACAAATTCGATAAAAAATTTTATAGGGACAATGTTAGCACGCAGAGCCTTATACGAAATGCAGTATGATAAAATTGAACGTGCAAAAGTTTACATCCAAAAAATAAAAAATGACATTCCGGGATATATACTTCCGCAGGGACTTGCTCAGGTTCTTGAAAAATAGACTGCTGAAAATAAAAATTTGAATCATCGTGCAGCCTCAATGAGCAGAATATTTTAATTATATATTTAAAATTGTCACTTCTTACTTTTTCCTTTCTTCATTGTAAGTAAGAACGATTTAACGACATTTGAAAATCTTTCCGGCTGATCATAGTGAAGTCCGTGACCTGCATTATCAATTTTTTCAATTTGAAGAACCGGATTAAGCTTTCTCAATTCTTCAGCCAAAGACATTGAGACCACACCGGCGTCGCCTAACACGATTAAGGAAGGGACTTCCAACTTGCTTATTAACTGTTTATAATCAGGATACGGAGGAGTAAGCACGTCGAAAGCATAGATACTTGTTTGAAGTTGTGCACGGGCACATTGCTCGAGGAGTTCCACTGACCTTTGCGGATGTCTTATTTTAATTTCTGAAA
>JAJXTM010000147.1 GCA_021783875.1 Bacteroidota bacterium | reverse complement strand
TATCCTTTGGTGATTCTGATATTCCTATATAATTATTATAAGATTTACTCATTTTTTCAATTCCGTCGGTACCCACAATTAAAGGCATAGTTAAAATTATTTGGGGCTCCATTCCGAACTCTCGCTGAATGTCCCTGCCTACTAGTAAATTAAATTTTTGATCTGTGCCGCCCAATTCAATATCACTTTTAATCGCTACTGAATCCATTGCTTGAGCTAAAGGATATAAAAGTTCATGAAGAGAAATTGGTTCGCCTGACTTAAATCTCTTTGTAAAATCATCTCGCTCTATCATCCTCGCTAATGTATATTTTGAAGAAAGTTTTATTACGTCTTCAAAAGTCATTTTGCCTAACCACTCTGAATTGTATACAATTTTTGTCTTTTCTCTATTCAGAATTTTGGAAGCCTGTTCAAGATAAGATTCGCCGTTCTTCCTGGTCTCTTCTAACGAAAGGGAAGGGCGTGTTATATTTCTACCGGATGGATCTCCTATCATTCCGGTGAAATCTCCTATAATTAATATAGCTTGATGTCCTAAGTGCTGAAATTGCGAAAGTTTTCTAAGCACAACTGAATGTCCTAAGTGTAAATCAGGACGGCTTGGGTCACAGCCTAGTTTTATATTTAATGGTTTTTTGGCTTTTAATGAGTTTTCAATTTTTCTTACTAATTCTTCTTCGGGGATTATTTCGTGAGCACCCCTTTTAATAAGGTCAAGTTGTTCGTTAAGCGGAGGAAATTTCAATTCTGCTTTATCTCCAGTGGTTATTTATAAAATAATTAATTGATGATCTATACTTAATTCTTAAAATCTCTTTCTTTATCTCTTTCATAATCTCTTTTTGCGATTGATTCTCTTTTGTCATATACTTTTTTACCTTTTGCAAGAGCTAATTCAACTTTTACTTTTCCATTCTTAAAATACAATCTAAGAGGGACTAATGTAAACCCTTTTTCTTTTGTCTTGCCTATTAACTTCCTAATTTCCCTGGAATTTAGCAGAAGTTTACGATCTCTTACAGGATCATGATTATTTATGTTGCCGTGCTCGTAAACACTAATATGAAGGCTTAGCAGCCAAGCTTCATTATTCTTAATTGTTCCATAACTATCAACTAAATTTGCTTTCCCTAATCGAAGAGATTTTACTTCGGTACCATTTAATACAATCCCTGCTTCGTAAGTCTCAGTAATAGTATATTCAAATCGCGCCTTACGATTTACAGTAATGTTTTTCTCTTCATCCTTAATCATAAGAACTAAAATTTAGGGTTAAAAATTATTTTTATTATTGAATAAAATCAAGAAATATTATCACAAAATTACATATTTATTTGACTGTTAAAAAGAATTAATTTATTCTTAATAAAGATATTTAATTAAGAAGGGAAATACCTGTTTTTCCTATTTTTTAACTGAAGTATTCATTACCTTGATAAATTAGTCCTTAAAAAATCCGGTAATGAAAAATCACTCCATTAGGGTAGTATCATATTAAAATTCTTTGCTTTAAATTACTATAAAAATTTACTGTTTTTCTGTGATAATGCTCTGATTTATCTGCATTCATCCCGGAATTTGAATGCGTATTAAAAATAACATTTTTTGTTAAATGATATTGAAATCTCAATTTTAGGAATGATTTTGATTAAAAGATTTTACTTTTTTCTAGTTTTAACAATTATTTCCCATCCTTTTATTCTTTCCCAGAATATTGTTATAAATAAAATTGAGCCGCCAAATTGGTGGACAAACATGAAATTGAATAAAATTCAATTAATGGTCTATGGTAAGAATCTTTCAAATGTCTCGGTTAATTTTCAAAATAATGCAATTAAAGTCCTTCGAATCCAAAATGCCCAAAGTCCGGACTATTTATTTGTTGATATAGAAATTCCGACTGGTTTGCCGGATGCTGATTATAAAATAAATTTTTATAATAACCAATCTTCAACAAGTTATAGTTTTCCGGTATTAAAAAAAACGAGTTATAAAGGAAGATTTCAGGGATTTAATAACTCGGATGTTATTTATCTAATAATGCCTGATCGATTTTCTGATGGTGATACGGCAAATAATAACATTGCAGGAATGCCAGATAAATGTAACCTTCTTAATCCCATTGACAGGCATGGTGGAGATATACAAGGTATTATAAACCATCTTCCTTACTTAAAAGATTTAGGTGTTACAACTTTATGGATTACTCCTCTTATTGAAAATAATACAAATAAACATTTGTATGCTTATGCAGGATATTCAGCTACAAATTTATATAAAATAGATCCGCGATTCGGTACACTCAAAATTTATAAGAAACTTGTTGATGATGCCCATAAATTAGGGCTAAAAATTATTCTTGATCATGTCAGTAACCATATTAGCATTAGCCATCCTTGGATGAAGGATTTACCTTTCCCGGATTGGATTAACGGAACTGTCAATAATCATTTAACTACTAATCATGATAAATTAGCTTTTGCTGATATTCATCGTGACTCATCAACTATTAAAATCAATACAGAAGGCTGGTTCACGAATTACCTTCCTGACCTAAATCAGGCTAATCCTTTTCTTGAAAATTACTTGGTCGAAAATACAATTTGGTGGATTGAGACTTCGGGGGTTGACGGAATTAGAGAAGATACCTATCCTTATTGTAATCAGGACTATTTAGCTGATTGGGCAAAGAAAATCATAAATGAATTTCCAAACCTTAATATTGTTGGTGAAGTTTGGACAGGTGATGCAGTCTTTTTATCTACCTTCCAGAAAAATAATTATTTCCCTGGTCTGCATAATACTAACTTACCTGCTATTACTGATTTTTCATTGTATGATAATTTAACTGCATTTATAAAAAATCAAAGCGGATTATATAGTATTTATAAAGACTTTGCTGAAGACTTTTTGTTTCCGGATCCAAATAATTTAGTTACTTTTATTGATAATCATGATGTAATGCGAGCTCTTTTACAAGCCAAAGGTGATGTTAAAAAATTTAAAATGGCGCTGACAATCCTTCTTACTTCACGCGGAATCCCGTCTTTATTATATGGTACTGAAATCGGAATCGAAGGTGGTCCAAGCAATGATTTAGCTAGAGCAGACTTCCCGGGCGGATTCCCGGGAGATACTTTAAATGCCTTCACTGAGTCCGGGAGAACAAAACTCCAAAATAATATTTATGAATATGTCCGTAAACTTTTACTCCTTCGTAAAAAATATAAAGCTTTATCTCAAGGGCAAATGGTGCACTTCCCTCCGGTTAACGAAGTTTATACGTATTTCAAATTTATTAAAAATGAAAAATTTATGATTATTATTAATAATAATACTGAATCCAAAGATGTGACCTTGAATTCTTATCAAGACCAGCTTAAAGGTTTTTCAATTATAAAGAATTGTTTGACTAATGATATAACAAATTTGAATACTAATTCTGCTGTCAATTTAAGCTCTCAATCTTCAAATATTTTTCAATTAATTAAGTAGTGAATTAATGAATAACAATACTTACTTTCTAAATAACTAGTTAAAGGGAAAAAATGTTAGACATTCAAAAAAAATTAACAAATTCATTTTATGGGCTTTTAAGTTTACCCGCTACCGCAATGGGCTTTGCTCTTTCTATTCAGATTTCAGCTTTGAGCTGGATACTATCAACAAAATATCATTTGAATATTGAAGATGTCGGTTTAGTCTGGGCTGCAGGTCCCGTAGCCGGAATTCTTGGTCAGGTTATTATTGGAATTGTAAGCGATAAAGTTTGGCTTTGGAATGGGCGTAGAAGACCATTTATTTTTATTGGAGGATTTATTGCTGCTTTAATGCTGCTTGCTCTTCCGAACATTGATATAATTTCTAAAGCATTAGGTCTAAACGGAATATTGGGAGTCGCTATAATTGTAGCCTTAACTCTAGATCTGGCAATTAATGTTAGCTTTAATCCTACTAGATCTATTATTGCTGATGTTACTCCCGAAGGAGTTGAAAGAACAAAAGGATATTCCTGGATGCAAACAGTTTCAGGAACCTTTGGCGTTTTGGCTTATGTCATTGGCGCAATTTGGGATAACTATACTCTTATTTATATTGGAGTAATTTTAGTAATTGCTCTATCAGTAGTTCCTATTTTATTTATTCAGGAACCAAGAGAAATTAAAAGTAATTCAAAAGATGATTCCGTTTCAGAGAATTCACATACCGGATTATTAGAAATTTTAAATAGTATTCAACCACTCTGGGGTTTCCTAATTTATGCTGTTTATGTCATAGTTATTCGAATTGCCCATTTCCGGACGAATAATTATTATATTGAAATCCTTTGCTTTATTATTACTTTATTCTTTATATCTAAATCACTTCTTGCGAGTTCTAAAGGGAAAAGTAAAAATGCCGCTGGGTTAATTAGTTTTAAAAAAGTACTTGCAGCTCATTCATTCACATGGATTGGTATCCAGACGATGTTCATTTATATGTTTGCTTATGTACAATTCAAAGTCTTTAATATATCGGCAGGTTCAACACCGACTAATGTGCTTCAATTGGAAATGGGTAGAGTCGTATCTATTAGTTTTTTAATTTTGAATGCTGTAGGAGCTATATTGCCAGCTTTTGTTTTAGAGCCTATTACTAGAAAAATAGGTCGGACTTTTACTCACGCAATCTGCATTTCTACTATGGCATTCGGTTATTTTGGATTATTGCTATTTGGATTTACTCCAATAATTATATACTTGTTTATGGCTTTCCTAGGTATAGGATGGGCTTCAACAATTAGTTTACCTTTCGCAATTATGTCACAAAAAGTCGATCAATCCAAAATGGGGTTATATATGGGCTTATTTAATCTTGCAGTTGTTCTGCCTCAGTTAGTTGCAAGTTTTGGAGTTGGGCAAGCTGTCGAAAAATCGTCAGATAAAAGTTTAATTTTAGTAGTTAGTGCAGTCACTTTATCAATTTCAGCACTGCTTTGGTTTTTTGTTAAAGAGTCAGATGATAAATCATTGGCAGATTAATATGACTTGGCAAAAATATTTTTAAATCGAATAATTTAATCTGCCAAATTCTTAGATATCAAATCTATTATTTCTTTTCTAGTAAAAGGCTTTGAAATATAATCGTTTAAACCTTCCGATAAGATTTTTTCTTTATCTCCTTTCATTGCGAAGGCAGTTACTGCAATAATAGGGATGTTCTGATAAGGATTCACTTTCCTTATTTCTTTTGTAGCCATAATACCGTCCATCCCTTTGCCTAATCCAATATCCATTAAAATTATATTATAAGAATATTCTTTAATTTTCTTAAGTGCTTCTTCTCCGCTTTCGGCTATATCAACGTCAAATAAGTTTTTAAGTGATAGCTTTACAAAATCCTGACTAAATTGATCATTTTCAACAAAAAGAATTTTTTGTTTACTTGAAGAGTTTTTAGTTCCTGAACTATGAATATTATTATTTCCAATGTTAAAATTATTGGCTAAAGGTAATTTCACAATAAAAGTGGATCCTTTTTCTAATTGGCTTTCAACTTCTATTGTTCCCCCCATAAGTTCAACTGATTTTTTTGTAATTGCTAATCCGAGACCGGTTCCTTCATAATTCCTGCCTAACCCTTCGCTTGCCTGCCGAAATTCTTCGAAAATTATTTGTTGATTTTCAAGAGATATTCCTATGCCGGTATCAATGACTTTTAAAATTGCCCAACCTTTACCATTTAAATTTTCTTCGTCGACTTGAATAATTATTTCTCCCTGCTGAGTATATTTAACTGCATTGTCAAGAAGGTTATCTAAAACTTGTATAAAATATCTCTCATCAATTAATGTAGTTACATTAGTTTTGATAAAATTTTCTAAGACTTGTATCCCCTTATTAAATGCTAGAACTTTATACTGTTTTATATTTTCCAGAATGATAGGTATAATCTGAATAGGTTGTATCTTAATATCAAGTTTATTCGATTCAATTCTTGAAAGATCTAAAATTTGGTTAAGTGTTCTTAACAATCTTTGCCCGCTTTGGTGGATAGTTTCAGCCATATCTTTATAGATATCAATTTCAAGTTCCATTTTCAAAATTTCGGCAAAACCCAAAATACCTATCATCGGTGTTCTAAGCTCGTGGCTCATACTTGCAAGGAAATTGGATTTGATTCTGCTAACTTCTTCTGCTTTCTCCTTAGCTGAGATTAGTTCTTGCTCAGTTTTCTTTCTTCCTGAAATATCTCTGAATATTGAAAGTAATTTGGTTGACTGATTTTCGACGCCAATAAAAGAATTGGATATTTCTAACCAGCTAATTCTCCCGTCCCAAAATTTCACTTCGGATTCATAATTAGATCTAATTTTTTTTTGCTTAAAATCATTTCTAAATTTTTCAATTGAATGTCTATTCTCTCTTATATATACAACATCATAATATTTCCCCTCAAGTTCTTCTTTCGATTTACCTGTAATTCTGCAATATGCATCATTTACTAATAATATAATTCCTTCCTCATTTGTTAATCTTAATGCATCGAATGATTTTTCCCAAACTGATCTGAATTGAGCCTCGGATTTTAATATTTCTTCATTTGCATGTTTTTTTTCTGATATGTTTTCTTTAACCGCAAGAAAATGGGTTATAATTCCGTTATTATCTTTTATTCCGGAA
>JAJXTM010000146.1 GCA_021783875.1 Bacteroidota bacterium | reverse complement strand
TAATTTTATTTTGTTATTTGATTTGGGATTGACTATGCTTTTAGCGTAGAATTAGAATTCCTAGCACGCTAATAATACTAATAATCCCTAGTATGATTTCAAAAGAAAGGTTATTTTTTGGATAATATGTTATAACACGGCTGCCGCTTTGGGTCAAAGCGATTAAATTAATTTTTGTATTTTTTATTGTGTTAAACATTTTCTTAATAATTTAATGCAAAGATAACCCTCTTCAATTTTAATGTCAAGATAATTTTTTATTTTTATTAAAGAATTGAGATATATCAATATTAAAGCGCTTAATTTTTAATGCTATAAATTATCTCTTTTTCCATTATTTTGCATAATATGAGTTAATAATTTGTTAAGCAATCGGTGATATATGGAAAAAGATAAGAAGAAACAATTAATAAGGGCTGCCGTAAAGCGATTTGAAAAACATGGGATAAAAAAGACAACTCTAGATGAAATCGCAAGAGACTTGAGAATTTCTAAAGCTTCAATTTATCATTATTTTAATTCTAAAGAAGAGTTATATCATTCAACGCTTGAATGGGAATCAATGCAGTTTATTGACGAATTAAATAATATTAATTCAACTTTAGAACTAACCGCCATTGGGTTCATTAATAAATATTTGGAATTTAAAGAATCTCTAAATCAAAAATATTTTCTTATATACAGAGTAGTTCTATCTATTCTACAAGAAGAAAACTTTGAGAAAGAAGATATCTTCATAAATAATTTCTTAAAAAGCGAAGAAGAAACTCTTGCAAAATTATTAGCTACGTTTAACGTGAATAAAAAAGATTTTCCGGAATCTTTTTCCAGTTTTTTAGTTAAACAAAGCTGGGGGAGTTTATTGGCAAATAAACTTTATAATAAATCAAAACCGGAGGAGAACCTTAAAAAGAAAGAAATGTTTATTCAACTTATAGAAAGCATATTGATATAGTTAACCGAATTTCCCTGATATATAATCTTCTGTTTGCTTTTGTGATGGGTTAGTGAAAATTTTTGTTGTTTTATCGAATTCTATTAATTGGCCAACATAAAAAAATGCGGTTTTATTGCTAACTCTTGCTGCCTGCTGCATATTATGAGTTACAATAACAACTGTATATTTTTCTTTTAATATATGAATCAACTCTTCTATTTTAGAGGTAGCAATGGGATCAAGTGCACTAGCGGGCTCATCCATTAAAATTATTTCAGGTTCTACAGCCAAAGTTCGTGCGATGCAAAGTCTTTGCTGCTGCCCGCCGGATAGGCTTAAAGCAGAAGAATTAAGTCTATCTTTAACTTCATCCCAAAGAGCCGAATAAGTCAAAGATTTCTCAACTATTTCTCTCAATGCTTTTTTATTATGTATACCATTTAACTTCGGGCCATACACCAAATTATCATAAATACTTTTTGGGAATAAATTAGATTTTTGAAAGACCATTCCTACTTTTCGGCGTAAATTAACAACATCTACATTTCTTTTGAAAATACTCTGATCATCAATTATTACTTCTCCGTTTATTTTAACACCTCTGATAAGGTCATTCATTCTATTAAGTGTTCGTAAAAAAGTAGATTTACCGCAACCGGAAGGACCTATTAAAGCAGTCACCTGATTTGCTTCAATATCAATTGAGATATTTTTTAGAGCTTGTTTTTCTCCATAAAATAAATCCAATTTCCTTGTAGATATTTTTATTTCAATCATTAAGAAATAATAGTTATGAATTTAATAAATTGCTTCTCGAATTTTAGCGCTAATATAGTCCATTATCCAAACAACAAAAGCAATCATCAGAATAATTAGACCAACTTCACGCCATTTAGCAAGACCTTGATATTGCATCAACATAGTACCTATGCCGCCGCCGCCGACAAGGCCTATAATTGTTGCCATTCTGACATTAATATCCCATCTGTAAATAGTAAAAGACAAAAACGGTAATACAATCTGAGGCACAACAGCATGCCAGACAACCTGAATTTTATTAGCTCCAGTAGCCGAGATAGCTTCAACAGGTCCTTGTTCTATTCCTTCAATAGCTTCGGAATATAACTTAGCATTGGATGCGATAGTATGCACAAGTAAGGCAATCATACCAGCAAACGGACCGATTCCTACCCACACAGAAAATATAATTGCCCAAATTAGCGGTTCAATTGAACGGACAAAATTTAGGATAATTCTTAAAATATAGTAAACTGCAAACGAAATTTTATTATCCTTCATCAAATTTCTGGCAGTAAAAAAACTTAATATTAATGTCGGCGGAATTGAAATTAGGGTAGCAATTAGAGCAATGTATATTGTTTCGATCATGGCAAATAGAGAATCATCAAATATTCCCATTTGAGGATGAAACATTGCCCCAAATAATCTTTCAGCACCATGGATTCCTTCACTGCTAAAAATGCTGACAATTGAAATCTTTGTTACAATCCAGCCAGCTATAAAAGTAATATTAAAAAGGAACCAGGCAAATATTTCTACCGTCCATTTCGTTGTTTTATTATCATTAGCGATTCCAAAAAGCTTACATGATAAGGATGTTTTTGATAGTGCCCAAAAAGTTCCGATAAAAATGCTTACTAAAAAAACAGTAAAAATTTGGTGCCATGAAAACGGCAGATCACTTTTGTCTAATATGAATTTTAAGTAGATAGCTCTTTGGACAACGATAATAGAATAAAAAACAAAAAAAATATCAAGGAATATGGCTTTGGCTAAATTAAATTTATCTTCTATCTTCTTCTTATCGGCAATAATTTTTTGCGGGATTAAATTAATTTCATTATTCTGAATCATCTTATTTCAACCTCTTCAGCTTCCTCACCATATATAGTTTTAAACCATGACTCATCAATAGCAGAAGGTAAGCCTTCATAAATAATTTCACCTGCTTTTAGCGCAATGACCCTAGTTGCATATCTTCTAACCAGGCTTAAAAAATGAAGATTACAGATAACTGTCGTGCCGAATTCTTTATTTACTTTTTCGAAATACTGCATTATAGAGTTAGAAGTAGCCGGATCTAAAGAAGCTACAGGTTCGTCAGCCAATAGTAATTTAGGATTCTGCATTAAACTCCGAGCAATCGCAACGCGCTGCTGTTGCCCCCCGCTTAATGAATCAGCCCTAATTTTAGCTTTATCACTAATACCGACTATATCTAAACAACTATAAGCTTCCTTATAAACTTCATCGGAATACCTTTCAATTAAGGTGTCGAAAGTACTTAGTTTCCCAAGTTTTCCATTAATCACGTTAGAAAGAACAGATCGTCTTTTAATCAAATTGAATTGTTGAAAGACCATACCAATTTGCGATTTAAGTTTTCTTAACTCTTCTCCTTTTACATGTGTTATTTCTTTATCAAAAAATTTAATTGACCCTGATGTAGGTTCAATAAGTCGGTTTATACATCTAAGCAAAGTAGACTTCCCCGAACCGCTTAGCCCAATAACAACTAGGAACTCACCTTCATTGACATGAAGACTAATGCCTTTAAGAGCATGAGTACCATTGTCATAAATTTTATGTAGATTTTTTATTTCTAAGAGCATCATTTTACCAACTTTTCAAAAGAAATATGCTGCTGTTGAAGTAATTCTCTAATACCATTATAATCGCTATCATTAGTCCGAATTAATCCTGTAATATCATAAATATCAAATAATGTTTTTTTACCCAACTTAGTGGCTTGGAAATCTAGTATAGCCTGGATAAGTTTTTCTTTCATCTTTTCATCCATATTTTTTCTAAATACCCAGGGATCATTAGGAATATCTTTAGTAAATGCAATAATTTTAACTTTTTTCACAACATCCGGAAATTGCTTTAGCACACGTCCACGTGCATCCATAACTTCACCGGTAATAGAATCGGGAGGGGAATAATATGTTGCACCTGCATCAACCTGGCGCTGATACACCATAGTTACGACATTATCATGTCGCATAGCAAATACAGTCTCGCTAGGTTTAATTCCTTTACTTTCTAGCAACGCTTTCGGTAATAGATATCCTGAAGTTGAAGAAGGATCAACGTATGCAATTGTCTTACCATTTAAATCGGACAAATTATTTATACCTGAATCATACCTAGTAATTATCTGACCGCAATATGTAGTTTGGTTACCTTCACGTACTACTCTAAGCTTAGCTTCAGCGCCATATTTAGCGTTTGCCATTAAATATGAGAAAGTATTAATCGCAGCAATATCACATTTATCAGTGCCAAAGGCTTCAACTACGGCAATATAACTCGCTGGAACCGCAGTCGTAAAAAACCAGCCGGTCTTTTTATGCAGGTAATCGGTTAAAGCTTCAGCATTAAAAGAGATTCTGCTTGCATCAATAGAGGGAGTAAAATAGATTTTTATTGGGTTATTTTTTGATCCCAGAGCGCCTTCGTTTAATTGTCTTGAAGTAACAAAAAAAATAAATGCAAGCAAAGGCAACAGATAAATAAAATATTTAAATAACTTCATATTTTTTCCTCAGCAAATATGCAAAATCATTTTTAGCATATCAACCAAAACTCATATTCTGCATGTTAAATTTTAGTTATTAATTTAATATGAAACTGATAAAAATTTTATTAATCAAAAAGGAACCCTGTTTTTTCGGAATTAGATTTATTTTTGCCGAATCGTTTGTAGGCAAGTTCTGTAACTTCACGACCGCGCGGAGTGCGCTGAATATAACCTTGCTGAATTAAAAAAGGTTCATAAACTTCTTCGATTGTACCGGGATCTTCATTAACTGCAACAGCTAAAGTTCCTAATCCAACGGGACCACCTTTATATTTTTCAATGATTGAGAGAATAATATCTTTATCCATTTCATCAAGACCGAATTCATCTACTTCGAGCGCATCTAATGCCTTTTTAGATATCTCAATATCAATAATTTTTTTATCTTCAAAATCCGCAAAATCGCGTGTTCGCCTAAGCAGACGATTTGCGATTCTCGGTGTACCGCGGGAGCGTTTAGCTATTTCAAATGCAGCTTCTTCTTTAATTTTAAGATCAAGAATGCTAGCTGAACGGACAACAATACTGTTAAGGGTTTCTGCCTGATAATAGTCCAGCCGGAATTTTATTCCGAAACGGTCACGGAGAGGAGAAGTCAGCATACCTGCTCTTGTAGTAGCCCCGATAAGAGTATATTTAGGTAAACTTATTTGGACGGATCTTGCATTCGGACCGCTGTCTATCATAATATCAAGTTTATAATCTTCCATAGCAGAATATAAATATTCTTCAACAACGGGACTAAGCCTATGAATTTCATCAATAAACAATATAGATTTTTCTTCAAGGGTGGTTAGAAGACCTGCCAAATCTCCGGGTTTTTCCAAAACAGGGCCTGAAGTAATTTTTAATTTGACACCTAGTTCATGAGCAATTATATGAGCAAGAGTAGTTTTACCTAATCCCGGAGGTCCAGTTAAAAGAACATGATCCAGCGCTTCTTCTCTTTTATGAGCAGCTGAAATAAATACATTTAGATTATCAGTAATTTTAGGTTGTCCGACAAAATCAGTTAACCGCAATGGGCGCAATGATTGTTCAAACTGTTTTTCTTCTTCTGCAACAACCGGATTTGTAGAAATAGATTTCCTCATAGATGCTAAAATAATTTTTTACTGAAAAATTTTTATCATTAAGCTACAACTTCCTTATTTTTGATTTTAAAATAATGGATAATCAGTACCATTAAGGTCATTGTAAATATCATTAAAAGAGCTGTCCCAATTGTATTCCAAACATTAAGATTTTTATCAAATACTGATATTAAACCGGGGTTCCAAGCACTTCCATATAAAATAACTAAGTGAACTATATAAATCAGCAATGTATTTCTTCCTATCAGAATAAAGATTCTAGGAATGGAATCTAATTTAAGAGTAATAAAGGAAACAATCGAATTTAATAAAAGAACAATGCCTAACCTATAGAATATTAAATTGGGGCTTGTAGTCCAGAAATTGCTTGCATGATATACAAGAATTTCTAATTGATTTCCGATAAATGATACTATTATTAAAATAATTCCGATTGATGCTAGTTTAAAGCTTAACTGTGGAGTCTTAAATACCAAAGGATTTTTGGCTAAGTAGCTGCCCAGAACACCTCCAGCTATAACATAACCTGCCCAGGGGAATAATGGAAAATTCGAGCCGCTTCCAGCATAAAAATACCCCGCAATCGGAGCAGGAAAAATTTTCAACCATTGTATTCCGCTAAATTGAGGATAAAGCCCGAAAAAAATTAGACTAGCTACTGAAAAGACAAGGGAATCATTTAATTTAAATTTTTCGATTATATATGCGCATAAAATTAAAAAAAGGATACCAAAAGCGATAAGATGAAGAACGTCTACGGCGAAGAATATCTGCCATTGTTCTTTTGTGATATTTGAGAAATCAATAAGCGTAGGAGTTGGATACCGCAACAGATATCCTAAGAAAAGCAAAAGAAAAAATCTTTTAATTCCTTTTTTAACACGAGGATTAGTTGCAAAAGGTTCATCTACAAGTTTAAATAGATAGATAAACACAGTACCGGAAGTAAACATAAAGATTGGAGCGGTCATACCTCTCATAAAAAACCAAAGAGCAAAAACCGGGGAATTCATATCCCGGTAATTATTAGATAGAAGCGCA
>JAJXTM010000145.1 GCA_021783875.1 Bacteroidota bacterium | reverse complement strand
TAAAAATCTGCGTCTTTCAGCATTTGAGTCATCGAAGGGTTGTTTGAATAATCAGATGCCAAATTTGGAATGCCCGTATACATTTTATTCAGCATAATTTTTAGAGTATCTATGATAACACTTAGCTCAACATCCTTTAAAATATTATCGTAGGACATATGCAGAGCGAAGAGTATCGCATCGGTCGACACAAATACAGGTAAATCTTTCTGGAATATTTGCATAAATGCACCACCGAAAGAAGTGCCGTTAAGCCGCTCGCTAATAACAAAGCCATTCTTTTGAAGAAGAGATTTTTCATAGCTAGTTAAATTATATTTTGCATCAATACTGTCGAAATAAACCGCAGAAGAATCATTCAAATGTATGTTGGATTCAAACATTCCGGCATTATATAGCTGCATTAATGCCCCGGATGAAATATTCCGGTGCGATTCAAGAAATTGTTTATAGTTTTCTATATTAAAATTATTGCTTTGCGCAGAAGAGTTCGAGAAGAAAATAATCTGAAATAAGAATATGCCGAAAAACAAATAAATCTTTTTCACAAATTCCCTCAATTTATCTTAAAGAATTTACTAAATTATAAAGATAAAGTAAATTCAATAAACGAACTAAATTCCGAGAAGAAATTTTAATACTGCTCTTGAATACAAAAGATTTTTTTCCCTCTTATGAAATCCTAACTCTAAATTCAAAAGTGGATTTTTGACTTGGTAAAACTGTAATTGCTTCTCTTAAATCGCTTCTATTAAAAGCATTAGTTATTACTTGCAGCGGCTCTATTGCAATTGATTTTCGTGGGCGTAGTGTTAATAAATCACCTGTAAAGATTAATGTAACGCCTCCCTTTTGACTTAATGATATTTTTAATCCATTGTTTGGATCAAAAATTGAAGTTGTAGAAAATCCATATTTGTCTTTAGCGATTTTATCAAAACAATGATCAATTTTTCTTCCATTTATAGTTCTATTTTGGGCGGGTATATTATTTCTAAAATCGAGTTGAGGAAAATTATTGGTACTTCCAAAAGCCTTATTTCCCGGTAAAGGTATATAACTATTATCCAATAAAATAATTGATTCAGCATCCAAAGAAAGTACTAAATGTTCAATACCCTTATCAGAAGTCTTAAAATACGGATGCCATCCGGTAGAATACGGTAAAGATTTATCTCCTGTATTTTCAGCAATAATTTTTATGTCTAAGTCACGATCATGAAGTCTGTATTGAATAAACAGGTCCAATGAAAACGGGTATCCTTTAAATATTCCCGGGCGAATCATTTTTGTGAATAATGTAATTTCAATATATTCACTATCAATTTCAAGATTACTTATTTCAAAGGGTATCATGTAAGAAAAACCATGAATAACTTTCCCATTCAAGGTATTGGGCTCCATGCGATAGCTCGTTCCGCCAAATTCATAAATATCGGAAGGAAGTCTATTAGTAAAAGGCGCCATAATCCAACATCTGGAACCTTCTGCCTCATCTAGTTCAGAGGGTGATAAAAAACCATCCAGTATATTAAATATTTTTCCGTTTAACGGGATATTATATTTTAATGGAGTAGCTCCCCTCAAGGCTATCTGCAAGTTTGTGCCGTCATTTTCATTAGAAAGAATGATTGTATCATTCCCGCCGAATTTTTTTTCGGAAAATTTATATTTGCTCAATAACTTGATTCATTTTGATTTATTGCTAATAATACTTACGAAATAATTAATCGTTTCTTTTAAACCATCTGATAAAGTATATTTTGGTTTATATCCAAGATTTAATGTAGTCTGATTAATCGATGATAAACTATGTTTAATATCCCCCGTTCTTGTCTCTTCATAAATAATTTCGCTGCGACTGCTTGTTTCATTTATTATTACTTTAGCAATTTCATTTATACTTATAGAATCCCCTCTCCCAACATTAAAAACACCCATGACTTTTTCATTTGTAACCGCTAAAATGTTTGCTTGTACGACATCTTTAACATAAACAAAGTCCCTTGTTTGTTCACCGTCTCCATAAATAACAATAGGTTCATTTTTTATAGCTTTGTTAATAAATATAGGTATTGCAGCTGCGTATTGACTTTTAGGATCCTGTCTTGGACCAAAAACATTAAAATAGCGTAATGCTGTTCCTTTTAACTTGAAATTCTCGTGATATACCTGAAGATAATATTCACCGTCTAATTTGGTAATTCCATAAGGAGATTTGGGTCTTGGGAGCATCGATATGTCTTTCGGACTTTCGGGATTTTCACCGTATATAGCTGCGCTGCTGCTGTGCACAATCTTCTTTACTTTATGCCTTGCAGCTGCATCCAATACATTCAACAAACCGTTAATATTGATACTAACACATTCTAAAGGGTTTTGTATTGATTCAGGTACTGATATCATTGCCGCTAAATGATGGACATAGGTAGAATTTTCTAATATATCAAAAACAGCTTCTCTATCGGTTATACTAATTTCATGAAAAGTAATATCACCCAAGGATTCGATATTCTTAATATTTCCGCTTCTTAAATTATCGATAATATGAACTTCTGCATTCCTGCTCATCCAGTACTCAACAATATGAGAACCAATAAAACCGGCTCCGCCGGTAATAACAACTTTAATTTTTTCCATTGATTATTTTGTCGTGTTTAAATATATGCAATCGGATTTAAGTGATCGACTTCAAATAAATCCCTTGCTAAATAAATTGCAACCCCTAATGCACCAGCTTTATTTCCCAGCTTTGAGGTAACAAATCTTACTTTTTTATTCAATTGAACCAGTGAATGCTTCATTGCATTGCTTTTTATAGAATCTAAAAGATAGGGAGCTGCATTTGACACGCCGCCGCCCAAAATAATTAATGACGGATTAAACAGATTTATAAGAATAGCTATTCCCGAGCCGAGGTATCTGCCAGCTTCTTCAATTATCTCAATAGAAAATTGATCGCCGCGATTTGCAGTTTCAAAAACCATCTTTGAATCAATTTGTTCAATATTTTTATTCTCATTTGATATCATAGTTGTTGCGCCTTTTTGTATTCTCTCTTTTGCAATGTGCGCTATTGCTCTGCTTGATGATACAGTTTCTAGGCATCCTTTTTTGCCGCAATAGCAAAGCTCACCCTCAGGGATAACCTGAATATGCCCGAATTCGCCTGCATAACCGTCCTCACCATAATATACTTTACCGTCTAATATAATTCCTAATCCCAGTCCCCAACCGACGTTAACACAAAGAACATTTTTTTCATTTTTAGCTTCACCAAACCAGAGTTCTCCTTGCGCCATAGCTTGTAAATCGTGTTCAATATGAACGGGTTTTTTAAATTTTTCTTCTAATATTTCTTTTGCAGACCTTTCGCCAAAATTTAGATATGTCTCGCTTAAACCTTTTTTCCCCTTGACCATTCCGGGAATTGAAATCCCTATCCCTAACAATTTATTCCAACTAATTTTTGATTCGGCAATAACACTCTTTATCTCTTTATCCAGCTGCCCGATAAAACTAATATCATTGCTTAGCGGTATAGATATTTTTCTTACATCAGCCAGAATATTATGTTCTAAATCTAATATGATAAAGTTTGTATATAACCTGCCAATATCTATTCCCAAAATATATCCTGCTTTACCGTTGAGTTTAACTAAATAAGGCGGTCTTCCGGCTTGGGTGTTGTCTTTATCTTTTACTTCAATGATTAAATTTTCTTTAGCCAAGGAGGATATAATATTTGAAACAACAGGAAGAGTAATTCCCGTGTTTTTCATTAGGTCAGTAAGGGATAATTGACCGTAATCCAGTAATGCCCGTAATATTAAATTTCTCCTTATTTCATTTTTTTTTCTAACTTTGCTCATATTATTACAATTTAAAATTGGAAAAATGATTTTCTAAATATTTTTTTACTATTAATATATCATTTTTAACAGTTAAATCAGGAACATGTTCTGCTAATGGATATGCAAAAACACTTTTAGGAAATTCATTAGCTAACATTTTAACCGCTATCGGAAGTTCTTTCTCTTTTCGAACAGGATGATATGGTACCTTTTCTAAGAATGGGAAAACCATATTATATTGTAAGCTAAATATATTCATACTTACCCCAATAATTCCATCTTTACTTCTGGATTTTTCAATTTCGTTTTCTGTGGGCTTTTCAAGAATATCAAGTAAATAATTTTCTTCATCTTTAAATGTAACCGCAAATTTTGAAATACGATCTAATTCAAATTCTAATGAATCGCGATCATAATCAATCATTGCATTTTTATATTCTTCCTTTAACATTAGAGTTAAAGCATTTTGAGAATACAGATTATCGCTATTACAAACAGTGAACCGTTTACCTGACCACTCACTTTTAGCAAGAAGTCCTTGGAATAAAGCATCAGCAGTCCCTATTGGCTTCTCTTTCCCGCGCGGAATTTTCTGAATTGCATAAGAGATGTTCAATCCGTAAAACTCATTCCCTGAATCTTTTTCTCCATAATATTTTCTTATGCTGTCGTCTTTTTCACCGATTATTATTAATATATCTTTATATCCGGATTCTCTTGCATTATATAAAAGGTAATCCAGGAATGGCCTATAATTTTGACCGACTCCGATCATAGATTTCGATTTTTGATTCGCATCTTCTATTAACCGGTTTTCCACATTCTCTTTCAGCTCAGCCGGTTTTTTCATCCGCGAGGATATCCCTCCAGCCAGGATTATCAGTTTTCCTTCAATCATTCGGTTGCCTCCAAAACACTGCTATGAGTCCCTTGATCTACATGAATGATATATCCTTTTCCCCCTTCTTTTTCTATAGCCAATTTTACTTCATTCGTATTTTGGGGAGCATAAGCAAACATGCATCCTCCACCTCCGGAGCCGTTTATCTTTGCTCCAAATGCACCAGCTTTGAGTGCAGCATCAATCATTCTGTCAATTTTGGGTGTAGATATTTTCAATATATCTCTCAATATAGTCTGATGTTCCGTCAACATGTGTCCGATTTCTTTATGGTTGACAGGGGATTTTAATAATACTTTTTTTGCTTTTATTGTTATATCTCTATTTTTAATTGTACCTTCCAAAAGCTCAATCTGCTCTTTATTAAGGTCTTTGGTAAATCTGCCTATTTCATTTATGCCAATATTTTGTAATGAAAACTCCGGATACTTATTCTTGAGTTCTTTGGTAACACTCTGAATTTGATTTTTTACTCTTGCTAAAATAAATTTAGTATCTTTTGGTTCTTGAGAATCACCTAGTACAAATTCACCGAGGCTTGCATTAATTCTTTCAACTTTAACCATAGGAGATGATTCTAAAAATATTATACCTCCAACTGCAGTTGAATATTGATCCATCATCCCTCCGGGCTCTGCAAACTCAAGAACTTCTGCAGCGTAAGCAAAATATGCTATTTCTTCTGCGCTTATTTTTCTTGACTGGTCACTCATCTGTGTCAAAAAATTTACCCATGCAATTATCAATGCCGATGAGCTTGATGTGCCAGCATTTATTGGAATTTTCCCACTTACAGTACAATCAAATCCGTTAGAGAAAGTATATCCATTACGATTTAATACATTTATTGCACTTTTAAAGTAATCTCTTTCACGATCATATTTAATTGGTAATTCTAACGGAAATATTTCTTTATCATTAATATCGGGTAATTGTATATTGATTAAATTATCCCCTCTTTTGTTTCCTTCGATATTTACTCGTAAAGATATTGCACCTGCAATAATCGGAAGGTTTAAATAGTCTTGATGTTCTCCGAACAAACATACTCTTCCAGGAGTTGAAACAGTTAATTCACTATAGTTTTTCATATTTTCTTTCAATGTTTAATTTGTGTAAGCTTTTAAAAGTCCGCCGATAAAATATAATATCATTCCGGCGACGCTAAGAACGGAGGCTATTTCCAAACCTTCACTTCCTAAAAAAACGCCGACAAGAAATAGGATTAAACCAAGAGCAAGTATGGATAAACTGATTTTTCCCGGCATTGTTTTGGGAATAATATTATATACGTTATTACTTCTAGATTCTTCTTCGCTGATTTCTTTTGCTTTCCATATATTATCTACGGTTATTGAAGAAGATTTTTTTGTTAGAAGGCTGACTATCGGAGTAACTAATAATGCAGCCCCGGCAGAAATAAAAGTGGTTGAATTAAAATCAAATTTAAAAAAGTATTGCCCTATTATTCCCGCAATAGCGCCGCTGAAATAACCTCCGATAGCTCCCTGCCAATTAGCTCTTTTCCATAAAAGACCATATACAACAGCTATAATGAAGAGGGGCATATCCATTATGGCAATAACAGTAAGGTAGGCATTTACAGCACCGCCTAAAACCGGTACCGCATAAGCAAATACTATCATCGCAATACCAGCTAATATTGTAATTAACCGGGCTACAAGAATAACATCTTTATCCGAAGCTTTTCGATTTAGAACATTTTCATAAATATCACTTGCAAAAACAGTTGCAATGCCGTTAAGATTTCCGGAAGTAGCTGATAATTGAGAAGAAAATAGCCCGACAACTATAATTCCTAAAATAATGTTGGGAATAAAATGTGCCAGAAGCAACGGAACAGCCGTATCGGCGTTAGCTAAATGCGGAAAAATTATTCTTGCAGCTAAGCCCGGAAGGTTC
>JAJXTM010000144.1 GCA_021783875.1 Bacteroidota bacterium | reverse complement strand
TCTAGATCCGCCAATAAAATATTTTATCGGTGCTGAAGATAGATTGTTGAAAGTATAATGTTTTTCCCAATAGTCATCTGCTTTTACAGCAAGTAATAATTTCAATTCTTTCGCAAGCTGCTTTGTATCAGAAATCCTATCAATTTTGTGTAAAATTTGAGCAATTAAATTCTCATTCAATAACTTATTTAAAAATCTTACTCCGCCAGCAATTCTTAGTGTAGGAAAATTTTGAGGACGCATCTTAAAAAAATTCCAGTCTGTTTCAGCAAACATTCTTCCGTCGTATTTTGTTTTAATTTCTCCCCAAATTTGGTAAATATTTCGAATATAATTTGAACTTTCTGTATCAGTTATCTCTTTAATATTTGGTATTAAGCCACTTATTACAAAAAGTGCCGCTTCAAAATAGGCAACTGAATTTTTCTCATTGTTAATTGTTTTTAGGAACGAAATATCGGCAGACTTAGCCAGAGTTTTCATTATCCCTTTATTGTTTGTATAACCAAGAGCTTCGAAGACAGACTCATATATAACCTGAATCCATAAATCTTTGTCAAAAAAATCTGAAGCGCTGAATGTCTTACTATAAAAATTTTCATCCAAATCATATCTTAGAATCGGCTCATTTACAGACAATCCTTTGAGATAAGATAGTTCTTTTAACCTTAGCAGCATTTTTGAACACTTATTCTTGAATCTTTTTAATCCAAGATCATATATAAAATTTAATTTTTCTTTTTCGTTTACTAATTGATTAACCTCAAAGCAAAGCATTTTATTCATCCTTTTGCTACGTTCGGATAAAATTGCTTTTTGGATTGTCGCTTGAAAATTTTCGCTAAGAAATGAAGTTATTAATACTGAATGTATTTTCCGCCCGTCTTGAGAATGCACAAAATGAAAACTTGAATTATTGTTTAAAACTACATGCAGAATTACTTTATTATACCTTTTATTGAGATAATGACCGTGCTTTTTCCAATCTGAATGCGAAACGTCAATTTCAATATCCCCTATAAAAGTAGTGTTCCCGATCTTTATTTTGGCATTTAAAAAATCCGGTCCTCCCAATTCAGTATTTTCATTGCCTGTATTTATGATTTGAATCTGCTGACCGTCAGTAGTAAAAATATCTTTTGAAAAATTTCTGTTCTTCCATATTTCATAAAGAAATTTTTCGTTTAGGTTAAATTGCTTTACCATAATACTTCCCATTTATTATAGAAAAGATTTGATATTAATATCTTATAACATTAATCTACAAATATTATGACTAAAATAAAACTTCGGAAAAAGTTTTATTATATTTTATAATTTCACTTTTGGCGGCTACTGCAAAATCAACCTCTTTGGATTTATAAATAATTCCACGACTGACATTTACAATGTAATTTTTATCTGGTTTAGTTTTTAATAATTCTACAATATCCTTAAAACTGCCTCCCTGTGCTCCAACTCCCGGAATAAGTAATGGCATCTGATCTGTTCTGTCCAAATTTTCTTTTAAATCTTCTAATTGTGTAGCACCGAAAACTAATCCACAGTTTTTTACTAGATTCCAAGAAGAAACTTTATCAATAACTTTTTGAAAAAGAAAGGAGCCGTCTTCGCATTTCAATTTTTCAAAATCTAATGCACCTTGGTTAGAAGTTAATGTTAGGATGAAATTTAATTTATCATGATAAGAAAGAAAAGGATCAAGTGAATCTTTTCCCATATAAGGATTTAATGTTACAGAATCAAAATTAAAAAAATCGAAAATTTCTTTTGCATACATTTTCGCAGTATTACCAATGTCACCTCTTTTTGCATCGGCAATTATCAAAATATCTTTAGGTATTAATTTTACAGTTTGAAATAAATTTTGCATTCCTTTATCTCCGTCTTTTTCATAAAATGCAAAATTTAGTTTATATGCTGCAGCATATTCAGCTGTATTTTCTATAATCTGCTTATTGAATTCCAGAACCGGATTTTCCAATTTAAGAATATGTTTTGGGAGAATTTCTATATCTGTATCAAGTCCAACGCAGACAAATTTCTTTTCTTTATTTTTATTTGATAATTTAGTTTGTGCTGTCATAATTTATGAAATGATTTTCCTTATTAAAAGTATATTACGTATAGTTTTTCCGTGTACGATGTACATTGGCAACAACGCTTAACATTAAAAAATCCAAGACTAACGAACTTCCTCCATAGCTCATAAAAGGAAGCGGTATTCCTATTACCGGCATGATTCCAACAACCATTCCGATATTAATAAGTAAATGGATGAAATAAACCGATAATATTCCAATTATTGTTAAGCTTAGGAATTCGTCTTTTGTGGTTGTAGCGATTTTGAATATTCTTAATAACAAATAAAAAAATAAGGCCAATACAATTGATGTTCCTATAAAACCAAATTCTTCTCCAATTACACAAAAAATAAAATCTGTCCACTGTTCTGGAATAAATTGAAGTTGCGTCTGATTACCCGATAGAAATCCTTTGCCGAACAAACCTCCTGAACCTACAGCAACTTTTGCTTGTATTGCATTGTATCCCGCACCTAATGGATCAGCCCAAGGATTAATAAAGGATTTTATCCTTGTTTGCTGATGTTGGCTAAGAATCTCATAAACATATTTCGTAAAAAAACCAGCAGCAATGTTCAGGGCAAAAATTGAGCCGCTAGAAAAGATATCTTTCCGAAACAAAAACAAACATATGGTTACGGCAACTAGACTTCCAGCTAAATAATATGGACCGAATAAAGAGGATATTGCAACAATGCCGGGAGATAAAACTACGAAAAGTCCAAAGGTACTTATTCCTTTCCAGTAAAGTAATATGAGGACCATACCCAAGAACACAAATGATGTTCCAAGATCCGGTTCAATCATTATTAGTCCTACAGGAAATAAACCGATTATGAGAGAAATTAAAATATCCTTAAAAGAATCAAGATCTGTATTACTATTGCTTAAAAAATATGATAAGGCTAAAATTGTACCGAGTTTTGCAAATTCAGACGGTTGGAATCCGATTCCCTCCAACCCAAGCCAACTTTTTGCTCCATAAACTCTTTTCCCGATTAATAGGACTACGATTAATAAAAAAATCGAGAATAGATAACTTGGTATAGCTATTGCTTTAAAAATATTTGTCGGTAATGTATATATTATAAAAAAACCAATAATTGCGCCAATTCCCCAAATTACCTGTTTATGAAAATTTCCATTTGCATGCGGATTATGCAATGTAGAGCTATAAATTGCTAATAATCCAATGCATAGAAGCAAAATGCTCGAAAAAATTAAGCCAACATCAAATTTATCATTTAATTTATAGTCAATTCTCAAAGTTGGCACCTATAAGGGTATTAGAAAAAGTCTTTTTCTGATCTTGTTCTTCTTTTTTAAACTTGTCTTTTTCCAAATAAGCTTCAACCATTTTTTTTGCTATAGGAGCAGCATAGGTGGCTCCAAATCCAACATTTTCTACAAGCACTGCGATTGCAATTTTGGGATCTTTATATGGTGCAAAACAAATAAACCAAGCATGGTCCTTGCCATGTGGATTTTGAGCTGTCCCTGTTTTTCCGGCTATGACTATATCTTTAGATTTTATCCCAGCTGCTGTGCCGCTACCGTTAACAACAAGGTACATTCCTTCTTTTACAATATTAAAGACATTTTTATTAATTCCTAAGTTAATTTGTTTAAAACTGAATGGAACCAATTTTTTTGTGTCGTTTGTTAAATATCCCCTTACGAGATGTGGAGTGTAAGTAGTACCGTCATTAGCTATTAATGCTGCATACTGAGCTAATTGAATAGGAGTTACATTTACTTCGCCCTGTCCAATACCTAAACTAGCCATTATACTTTTCGGCCAATTTTCGCCATATCTTTTTACATAATATTGTTCGCTTGGAATTAGTCCTTTTACTTCGTCATCTATATCAATATGTGTATCTTTTCCGAACCCGAACAGATTAGCATATTGATGCCATTTTACCATGCCTATTTTATAGATTAAATTATAAAAGAATACATTGCAAGAATGCTCTATGCCGTGTATAACATTTAAAGTTCCATGTCTCGCATCGCATTTAAAATACCTACCGTAAAAAGTCTGTCCGCCGCTGCAAGTAACTGTAAAATTAGTATCAATGATATGGTTATCCAGTGCACAAATTGCTTCCATAATTTTAAAAGTTGATCCGGGAGGATTTGCTGATTGAGTTGCGCGATTAAAAAAAGGTTTTTTTGGATCAGTATATAGTTTTTCTAAATATTCATGTGAAGTAACATAAGAAAACTCACTTAAGTCAAAATCGGGAGCACTTGCCATTGCAATTACTTCTCCAGTCTTTGGTTCTATAGCAACTGCAGCACCGGTATAACCTTTTAACTGTTCTTCAGCAACTCTTTGTACATCTTCATCTATAGTTAAAACTAAATCGTTGCCTTTAATTGATGGTATGTCATCTTTGCCATCCTTAAATTTTCCTATTTCTCGCCTTCTAGAATCGACAAGCACATAATTGTATCCTTTAGTTCCTCTTAAAATATTTTCATAAGCTTTTTCTATTCCTGTATATCCAATATAGTCCCCGGGTTTATATAAATCTTTATATTTTTCGAGAAGCTTTGGAGAAATTTCTTTTGTATACCCAAAAATATGAGAACCTCTTATGCCAGCCGGATAATCTCTTTGCATTTCAACTATATAATCAACGCCGGGTAAATTCTCTGCATTTTCTTCTAGCCACGAAACTGCTTTGAAATCAATTCCTCTCTTTATTCTTATCGGAATAAATCTTGAATAAATTCTGTTTGCTTTTAGTATCCTCTTTATATACCCCGGTTTTTCACCAATTACAGTTTCAATTAAACTGTCCAATTTAGAATTATATAATGCTGGAGTAATTCTAATAGTGTATGCTGGTACATTATCTACAACAATATTCATATTCCTATCGAAAAACACTCCCCTAAGCGGAATTTGCTCGATTGCTTTTATACTATTACTAATTGATTTATCATTGAAAAACTGATATTCTAGAATTTGCATTTGAAATAACCGAAGGAAGATAATTGCAAATGTTGCATTAAAAATTATGAAGACAATAGTTTTTCTGCCTGATCCAAAATTTTGCATTGTTAGTCAAAATTCCTTTTAGGATAGAATACAATAACAATTGTACTAATTAGAGAAGTATAAAGTGCAGGCAAAATTCCGAGGTTCAATAATAAACTCATCATATTAGTATTGAGGTCAACCGAGACAAAAAATGAATTTAATAGTGAATTAATAATTGCGCACAAAGCAACTATTAGAACAAAAATATAATTCTTAAAATATATATCGCGTTTATTTTCATTTGAAAAATATCCAGCAACAAACCCTGTAATAGTCAAAGATAAAATTGAAGTTCCCATTAAGCTTCCTGTAATTACATCAAAAAAGAATCCATAAATAAATCCCAGTATTGTTCCGGTCATTTGACCGAGCATTATTGAATAATAAACAAGAAGTATTATAATCAAGTCGGGTATAATTCCCCTAATAGCAATTAATGGCAAAATTGTTGTTTGAAACAATAGTACCGGGAAAAAAAGTATAACAGGCCAAACATATTGTGATCGCATTTATTTTCTATTAAAAAAATTTAATTGTAAATTATTTTTTTCTTTATTTTCGATGACTTTTATTACAAAAACATGATCAGCTCTTACAAAATTCACAAATGGTGCAATGGTAACTTCATTAAATATCCCGGTTTCCACTTTAGTTAGGCCGGTTACAATTCCTATCGGAATTGGCATGGCTACAATCGAGCTTAATTCAGAAGTTATTATCCTATCACCTGGCTCTACATCGTAAGTTTTGGGTACATTTATTATTACCAAATTTGACCCATTCCATTTCATAATTCCGTCAGCGCGGCTTCGCTCATCTTTTACAGTTAAACTTAAATCAATATTCTTTAAAGTTCGAACAATTGAAAAATTATCAGATGAGGCATAAACAATACCAATTAATCCAAACTCATTAATCACCGGCATTCCCGGTTTAACACCGTTATCTTTTCCTACGTTTAAAGTAAATGTACCTTGAGGTTTTAATAGAGACTTAGCAATAACTGTGGCGGGGAATAAGGGATAATGAACTGAATCTTTTAATCCTATTAAATCTTTAAGCTCTGCATTTTCAATTCCATATTGTCGAAGACGATTTACTTCGAGCATCAACTCTGCATTTTCTTTTTGAAGGGTTGTATTTGCAATTTTATATTTTGTAATATCAAGAGCATCCGAGATAACTGAAGAAAAATTAGAAAAAGTTCCAAAAAATAAGGAACTAAATTTCTTTGCCGAAGGTTTTTTATTTGAGGCTAGAATAATTAGACTAATTACAACTAAGATTATAAGAACAATGTACTCTTTAAATTTTTTCCAAATATCAGAAAAAAGCCTAAACATTAATATCTTCTATTGCGAATTAAAACTTTTGTATAATGATTTAAGTTGTCAATTACTTTTCCAGCGCCTCTGACAACTGCTGTTAAAGGATCTTCTGCTACATGTACCGGAAGGTTCGTCTCCATTCTAATTCTTTCATCAAGTCCTTTTAATAGTGCCCCTCCGCCTGTTAACATTACTCCTCTGTCTAGGATGTCTGC
>JAJXTM010000143.1 GCA_021783875.1 Bacteroidota bacterium | reverse complement strand
AATTTCACGAAAAAATTTTTTCCGGCGTATCGGTTTTGTGTCTTTAATACCACTAGCAGGAATTTGGTTTAATACATCTAAGCAGTCTTTGTTGAGAGAGAAAAAATTTGAAAAAATAATAATTCCTGCAAATATCCCTGATGGGGTTTCATTTTATGGCACTGTTATAGTTTCAAAAAATAAAAAGGGGATAAAAGTTCTTTCATCAAAATGTACTCATCTCGGGTGTAAAATAAATGAGTCAAATGGTAATTCATTAGTTTGCCCTTGCCATGGTTCACAATATGCTTTTGACGGGTCAGTTATTAAAGGACCGGCAGGTAAAGCGCTGAAAAATATACCGTTTCAAATAAATGCTCAAACCGGAGAAATAACGGTTAATGTTCAAGGTTAATAAACTTAAGAATGAAGATCTTTCTAAAAAATATGCGCAGGTATTTAACTTTACCTTTGGACAAATTTCGTTCGCTGCATTTATAATAACTGCTTTCTCAGGAATATTTCTTGCGATCCCATTCGATATAAAGAATCCCTTAGATTCTATTAGCTTTATGCTGCTTACGAATCCGGGAGGAGTGTTTTTTAGAAATATTCACTTCTGGAGCGCACAATTATTTTTAATATTTTCAATTCTCCATATATATGATCACCTAAAAAAATCAAATGAAAAAAATGTAACCTCCGGAGTTTGGCTGAGATTAACATTTTCTCTGATTGTAATATTCTATGTCATGTTGTCTGGATTTATTATCAAAGGAGATGCCGATGCAATCCAGGCAAAGAGAATTATTACTTCATTGGTTGACTTAATTCCATTTTTTGGAAAGGAGTTGTCAATCACCTTTCTCGGTACCGGAAATGATTTTCAGATTATTTATGTCCAACATATTGCTACTGCAACAATTTTTCTCTTGTTTATAATAATTGAACATTCAAAAACCTTTTGGGCAAAATTAAAATTAATTTTGTACTTAATGCCATTACTTATTTTAATTGGCTATCTTTTCCCACCTTCCTTAAATGACGGCCTTAATTCAATTATGAAAGGTCCTTGGTACTTTCTTGGACTGCAGGAAATCCTTCATTGGCTTTCTTATCCTGTATCTATTCTCATCATAATTTTAGCATACTTTATTGTAGTGACTTTCTTACCGAAATTATCAAGCAGATTAAATATAATTGCAAAACGTATATTATTTGCATCAATTATTTTTTATTTATTATTAATTGTGATTGGTTTTTTCTTTAGGGGGGAAAACTGGAAATTTACATTACCCTGGAAAAACCGATCAATTACTTCTTTTCAATTTGAGCCATTTGATAATATTCAAGGAATTTCAAGCAGCGACCTTGACAAAAAAAATATTCCTTTAATATTCGGAAGAAGGGAGGGATGTCTTTATTGCCACCAAAATATTAAGGGACTATCTCCATCTCACAATCCTGAGATAATCGGCTGCGCTTCATGCCATTCAGGAAATCCATATACGCTTGATAAAATTTATGCACATCGCGGAATGTTCTTAATTCCGGGTAATTTATCCGAAGCAGGTCAAACTTGCGGGTCACTTAATTGTCATGGAGATATAGTCAATCGGCTAAATAAAACAATTATGACAACCTTATCAGGAATAGTAAGTGTAGATCAATACGCTTTTGGCGAATCAAATAACTTGAATAAACTTCATTTTATTAATGAAATTGGTCATTCTAATGCAGATTCACATTTAAGAAATCTTTGCGCTTCATGCCATTTGGGAGCTAACAAAACAGAGTTCGGCCCTATTAATCAACTTTCCAGGGGTGGGGGCTGCAATGCATGCCATTTGAACTATGACAAAGAGGCATTATCTTCACTGGCTAAATATCAAAAATTTAGTTCTACGATATTTGATTCTGCGTTTATTCATCCCTCTTTAACTATTAATGTTACTAATGATCATTGCTTTGGATGCCATAGTCGCTCTGGCAGAATCTCTACTAATTATGAAGGCTGGAGTGAAACTTTACTTCAACAACCAAATATAAAAGATACGTCACATTATAGAATTCTTGATGACGGAAGGGTATTCGAAAAAGCTCCGCAGGACATTCATAATCAAAAAGGGATGGACTGCATTGATTGCCATTCATCTAGCGAAATTATGGGTGACGGTAATTATTATTTACATGAAGAAGATCAGGAAAATGTCAGCTGCACTGATTGTCATTTTAACGGAAAAGCCCAAACAATAAACTCCGGTCAAGCTGATGTGGAATCGGCAAAAATCATTCTCCTTAGAGGATATACTCAGAAGAACCGGCAATTTTTGATTGAACATAAAACCGGATTTCCCCTGGTTAACACTTATATAAATGATAAAGGAGAATCTGAATTAATACTAAAGAATAGGAATTCTTCCCTTCCATTAAAACCCCCTTCTTTAGTTTGCAGCGAAGGATTGGGCCATAAAAATCTTTCGTGTAAAAGCTGCCATACTTCATGGTCACCTCAATGCATCGGTTGTCATACTCAATATGCTCCTAACGATTCTTCATTTGATTTACTGGAAAAAAAGGAAGTAAAAGGCAGCTGGATAGAAACTCCTTCTGATTACTTAGCTGAACTGCCGGTTTTAGGAATGAGAATTTCAAAAGATAAAAATGGCAGACAAACAGAAAATGTAGATACCTTCATTCCCGGAATGATTTTAACGATTCAAAAGAAAAACATAAATCCTTCTTCGGTGAAAAATAAAGATGTTATATTTAAAAGATTATTTGCTCCTTCATTCTCACATACGATAGTGAAGGAAAGCAGAAGCTGTATTTCGTGCCATAATAATCCCAGAGCACTTGGGTATGGTAGCGGTAAACTTGAGTTTGTTAAAATTAAAAATTTTGGTAAATGGGTTTTTACACCTAAGTATCAATTAAGTAAATATGACGGATTACCGGAAGATGCATGGATTGGATTTTTAAAGACAAGAAAAAGTTATTTTGCGACAAGAACAAATGTTAGACCTTTTAATATTCAAGAACAGAAAAATATTCTTACAGTCGGTGCATGCTTGACATGCCATGAACCTCAGTCTAAACAAATAAAGATTTATTTGGATTCAGGGAAAATGCCAAAAACAAGCTCAAAATGTCTATTACCTAAGTGGAATGAATAGTGGTGATAATAATTATATTAGGTAAAAAACTTTTTAATTGCAAAAATAAACTGTTTCATAAAATAATGTATGATATGAATTGACTATAATATTGATTTTAATCTTGATATTTTTATTATCAAATTTCCAATTGTTAGTGTATTCTCTTGTAATAGAGAAATTATTAATTAAATATAAATTGTTAAGTTAAATTATTCAAAGGAGAAAGAAATGGCAGTACCGAAAAGATTTAAAAAATTTAAAGACGATTTTCCACAAGTAACGGCAGCTTATGAAGCCTTGGGGGAAGCTGTTCATAAAGCAGGTCCACTTGATGCCAAAACCAGAGCTTTAGTAAAATTAGGAATATCAGCCGGCGCAAGATTGGAAGGCGGCTTTCATTCTCATGTTAGAAAAGCAATTGATGCCGGTGTGACTAAAAATGAAATGGTCCATGCTGTCCTTCTTGCATTACCGACAATTGGTTTACCTTCTATGATGGCAGCTTTAAGTTGGATTGATGACGTCTTGGATAAAGAAAATAAATAAAATTATTATAAGTTATAAAAAATGCAGACCTTGACTGATAATTACAATAGAGTTCATGATTATCTGAGAATATCACTTACAGATAAATGTAATCTTAATTGCATTTATTGTAACCCTGCAAAAAACCATATCAAAAAACTTCAGCAGGATGAGGTTTTGTCTTATGAAGAATTGCTAAGATTGATTTCAATTTTTACGGGAAGACTGGGTGTAAAAAAAATTCGCTTTACCGGCGGTGAGCCGCTTGTCAGAAAAGGTATTATAAATTTTTTTCAGAATGTTTATTTATTAAAAAAACAATTCGGATTTACTACAGGACTAACTACAAACGGTACATTGCTGGAAGAGATACTTCCCGATTTAAAAGAACTTGGCTTGGATAAACTCAATATTAGTATGGATTCACTTAATCCTGTGCGATTTAAATATATTACAGGGAAAGATAATTTGGAATCTGTTTTAAGGGCAGTCAATAAAGCCATTAAATTAGGATTCAGTCCCTTAAAACTAAATGTAGTTGTAATGAAAAATGTAAATGATGATGAAATTATTAATTTTGTCGATTTTATAAAAGATACAAATCTTAATGTAAGATTTATTGAGTTTATGCCATTCGGAAATAATAATTGGAATCAGAATGAATTTATAAGATTTGATGAAATAAAAAATATTGTGGAATCACAATATGTCCTAAAAGAAATTACCGGGACGAAAAATCTTGTTGCAAAAGATTTTGCTATCGAAGGACATTCCGGCATAGTAAGCTTTATAAGCTCCATTTCAAATCACTTTTGTAGTTCGTGTAATCGGTTAAGAATTGATGCTGAAAGCAGGATGAAATTATGTTTATTTTCAAACCGCAATAATGAACTGAAATTTAAAGATATACTTAGTAACTCCGATTATTCGGATGAAGATATTTGCAGTATGATAGAAAAGTCATTACATTTTAAGCCCATTGTTCATCCGGAAATTGATGAGCTTCTTAAATTACAAGAAAACAATATGTTAAGTATCGGCGGATAAAATGAAAAAATTGTCACATCTAAATTCCAAAGGTAAAGCTGAAATGGTGGATGTTTCTTCAAAAGATGAAACTGTAAGAACTGCCTCAGCATTTGCTGAAGTGTTTGTTTCGGAAGATTTATTCCGTCGAATTAGAGATAATGTGATTGAAAAAGGGGATGTTCTTGCGATTTCAAAGTTTGCCGGTATACAAGCTGCAAAAAGAACTTTTGAACTTATCCCTCTTTGCCATAATATCTTGATTTCAAAAGTAAATGTTGAATTGAAATTAAATGAATTATCTAAATCAGTCGAAATAATTTCATTCGCTAAAACAAAAGCAAAAACCGGAATTGAAATGGAAGCTTTAACTGCTGCATCAGTTGCTGCTTTGACTGTTTACGATATGTGCAAAGCACTTGATAAATCAATCTATATTTCTAATATAAAGTTACTATTTAAAACCGGCGGCAAAAGCGGTAATTATAAAGCTAAATGATAATTTTTATGAATTAAATATTTAATAGTATGGAATCAACTTTAAACCAAATTGATATTTTAGAAGATAAAAATAGAAGAGCTGCATCAGGAAAAATTGTGGCTATCTCAATTAGCAAAAAACGAGGAATTCCTAAAACAAATGTCCCTTCTGCAGACCTGATTGAGAACCATGGAATTGAAGGCGACGCTCACGCCGGCAATTGGCATAGACAGGTAAGCTTCCTGGCTTTGGAAAGTATAAACAAAATGCGAAAAGCTGGACTTCCCAAATTACGTCCGGGTGCCTTTGCTGAAAATATAACTACTGAATTTATCGATATTCCTAATCTGCAAATCGGCTCTCAAATTAAAATCGGACAAGATGCTGTCTTAGAAATTACCCAAATCGGAAAAGAATGCCATTCAAAATGTGCTATATTTGTTAAGATTGGTGACTGCGTAATGCCGAAAGAAGGTATCTTCGCAAAGGTTATTAAACCGGGAAAAATCTTCGAAGGCGATGAAGTAGTGGTTGATTAAAATTATAAAGTAAAATTAAGATTATGATAAACTATAATGAAGCGGTAACAATAATTCAAAGTGAATTTAATAAGTTAAATCTAAAAACCGAACAAATAGACCTTTTAAATTCTATCAACCGCATATTAGCTGAGGATGTATATTCCGATATCAACCTTCCTTCCTTCGATAATTCAGCTATGGATGGATTTGCAATAAAATTTAATAAAGATATAAATCATTGGAAAATAATCGGTGAAATACCAGCAGGAAATTTCCAAAATATAAGTCTTGATGAGTTTTCTGCAATAAGTATTATGACGGGAGGTAAATTACCCCTCGGTTGTGATACTGTTATTCCTTTAGAGGATATCGAAATTAAAAATGATTTTGCTTATTTGAAAAAATCAACTCGGTATGCTAAAGAGCTTAATATCAGAAAACTCGGAGAAGATCTTTACCAAAATAAAATTGCTTTAAATAAAAATACCTTACTAAAACCTCATCATATTGCCGTAGCTGCGGCTTGCGGTCGCCCTACATTAAAAGTTTATAAACGCTTAAAAATAGGAGTCCTAGCGACCGGCAATGAACTGGTCGATATTCACGAAACTCCTGCTGGCGATAAAATAAGATGCTCAAATTTGTATGCAATTATAAGCGCAATTAGAGAAATGAATATGCACTCTGTTAATTTTGGCATCGCTAAAGATGATAAACAGCTTTTGAAAGATAGACTAAAATGGGCATTTGAAAGTGATCTGGATATAGTTATTACTACTGGTGGAGTTTCATTCGGGAAGTATGATTATGTCAAAGAAGTTTTTGAAGAACTTGGGGTGAAAACAAAACTCTGGCAAATAAATATTAAACCGGGAAAACCCCTATTGTTCGGTACTTATTTAAAAGGTGATTTATTAACATTAGTATTCGGCTTACCAGGGAATCCGGTTTCAAGCTTGGTAAATTTTAAGTTGTTTGTGCAGCAAAATATCCAAAAACTTTTTAA
>JAJXTM010000142.1 GCA_021783875.1 Bacteroidota bacterium | reverse complement strand
CGAAGTGAATGCTATTTATGGCGGGGAAATGTCTGCACATCATTATTTTAGAGATAATGCTTATTCTGATAGCGGTATGATTCCTTTCTTGCTAACCCTTCAACTATTATCGGAGGAAAAGAAACCCCTTTCAAAATTAGTGGAAGAGATGATTCATGATTATCCCTGCTCTGGTGAAATAAACTCAACAATTGAAAATCCTGCGGAAAAAATTAGTGAAATAGAAGAAAAATATTCAAATGGGAAAATAGAACATCTAGACGGAGTTAGTATTGAATATGATAATTGGAGATTTAATTTAAGGATTTCCAATACTGAACCTATAATTAGATTAAATGTGGAAAGCAGGCATGATATAAAACTTATGGAGAATAAAACAGAAGAATTATTAGACATAATACGGAAATAAATTTGATTTTAGCTCTAAGTAACCTCTGAATGAAAATCAAATCTCTCTTGCTGAATGATTCCTTTATCACTTAAAACAGCAACAATTGCATAATTGATTGTTTCTTTAAGGCAAATGAATTAATTTTCATCATTATTTTAATCGGGATACACTCGGCAACTGCTGTTTGGAAGCTTATTTATAATTATTTAATAGATAATTTGCATAATACTGTTCTGCCGGAGAATATAAGATTAAAATTGCTTTAACTGAAATAAAAAAGAGGCATTTTAATGGATAACGAAAAATCGAAAGAGCAAGAATTTATAGATATTGAAACAAGAGAATGGCTATATTCTCTGGATTATGTTTTAGAACATGGTGGACCACAAAGAGTAATAGATATACTTCAACAATTACAAATTAGGGCTCACAAATCCGGAGTACCGATTCCATTTTCTGCAAATACCCCATATATTAATACAATCACTCATGACCAACAGCCGCCTTTTCCCGGAGACAGAGAAATTGAACGAAGGATAAAGAGTCTTATTCGATGGAATGCAATGGCTATGGTAGTCAAAGCAAATAAGTTAGAACATGGTATAGGCGGACATATTTCAACTTATGCATCAGCAGCTACCTTGTATGAAATCGGATTTAATCATTTTTTCCGCGGTAAAGGGGAAGACTATGACGGTGATCAGATATTCTTTCAAGGTCATGCTTCTCCCGGGATCTATGCAAGGGCTTTTCTTGAAGGCAGGTTTACCAAAGAGCAATTAGAGAATTTTAGAAGAGATTTAAAGCCAGGTGGAGGACTTACTTCCTATCCCCACCCCTGGTTAATGCCAACCTTTTGGGAATTTCCTACTGTTTCAATGGGACTTGGTCCTATAATGTCTATTTATCAAGCAAGATTTAACCGTTATTTAGAAGATCGAGGTTTAAGAAAGCCATACGGCGGGAAAGTTTGGGCATTTTTAGGTGACGGCGAAACAGACGAACCTGAAACACTCGGTGCAATTACTTTGGCTTCCAGGGAAAAATTAGATAATCTGATTTTTGTTATTAACTGTAACCTTCAACGTTTAGATGGCCCTGTCAGAGGAAATGGAAAGATTATTCAAGAATTGGAAGCAAGTTTTCGAGGTGCAGGATGGAATGTTATAAAAGTAATATGGGGCAGTGATTGGGATCCGATTTTAGCTAAGGATACAGACGGTAAACTGGTCAAAAGATTAGGAGAAATCGTTGACGGTCAGTATCAAAAATATTCAGTTGAAACAGGCCAATATATTCGTCAGCATCTTTGTAACGGGGATCCAGATTTGTTTAAAATGCTTGAGCATCTATCCGACGAACAATTAAGAATTATGAAACGCGGCGGTCATGATCCAGAAAAAGTTTATACTGCATATAAAGCTGCTTTGGAACATACAGGATCTCCTACAGTAATTCTAGCAAAAACAATTAAGGGGTACGGACTCGGAGAAAGCGGTGAAGGAAAAAATATAACTCATCAACAAAAAAAATTAAATGAAGACGAGCTAGCAGAGTTTAGAACCCGTTTTGGAATACCTATTTCCGATGAAGAAGTTGCGCAAGCACCTTTTTATAAACCCGGCGAAGATACTCATGAAATGAAGTATATTCAGGAACGGAGAAAAAACCTTGGCGGATTTGTACCATCCAGGAAAACTAATCTTAGACCAATTAAAACTCCTCCGGAAGACATTTTTGAAGAATTTTATAAAGGTACCGAAGGTCGGGAAGCTTCAACCACAATGGTATTTGTAAGAATTCTAGCAAAACTTTTACGCGATAAAGAGATCGGTAAATTAATTGTTCCAATTGTTCCGGACGAAGCAAGAACATTTGGAATGGAAGCTTTATTTCGTCAAATTGGAATATACTCTCATGCTGGACAACTCTATGAACCGGTAGATAAAGAAAGTCTTTTATATTACAAGGAAGCCAAGAACGGTCAAATTCTCGAAGAAGGTATTACCGAAGCAGGTTCAATGGCGTCATTCATTGCTGCTGGTACAGCGTATGCTACGCATGGACTAAATATGATTCCTTTCTTTATTTATTACTCCATGTTTGGATTTCAAAGAATTGGTGATTTGGTTTGGGCTGCAGGAGATATGAGCGCTAAGGGATTCTTAATCGGCGGAACTGCCGGCAGGACAACCCTTGCAGGCGAAGGACTTCAACATCAGGACGGAAATAGTCATTTATTAGCTTATACGATTCCTAATTTAGTGTCCTATGATCCGGCTTTTGCTTTTGAAATAGCAGTTATTATTAGGGACGGCATAAGAAGAATGTATGAAGAGCAGGAAAAGGTTTTTTATTATTTAACTGTAATGAATGAAAATTATGCAATGCCTCCGATGCCTGATGGTGCAAAAGAAGGTATTGTAAAGGGAATGTATAAATTAAAAGCATCTGAGAAAAAAAACCTTAAATTAAAAGCCCAACTCTTCGGAAGCGGAACAATTCTAAATGAAGTATTAAAAGCACAGGAAATTCTGGAAGATGATTATAAAGTTTCCTCTGATGTTTGGAGTGTAACAAGTTATAAAGAATTAAGAAGAGACGGAATGGATGCAGAAAGATGGAATCTACTTCATCCAAATGACACCCCGCAAATTCCCTATATTACTAAATTGTTAAAAGATGAAGAAGGAGTATTCGTTGCTGCATCAGATTATGTTAAAACCCTTCCTGATTCGATTGCTAAATGGTTCCCGTGTCATTTATATTCATTAGGCACTGATGGATTCGGCAGAAGCGAAGGAAGAGCAAGTTTGCGTGATTTTTTTGAAGTTGATGCAAAGCATATAGTCGTAGCAACACTTTCAGCACTGTTAAAGGAAGAAAAAATCAAAGCATCTGTTGTTGATAAAGCAATTAAAGATTTGGGTGTTGATCCATCTAAACCAAATCCGTTGACTGTTTAATAAAATTATTAAGGCAAAAAATGGCAACTGAATTTAAATTACCTGAATTAGGAGAAAATATTGAATCTGCAGATGTACTAAATATATTAGTTAATATCGGCGACAAAATTGAAAAAGATCAGGGCTTAATTGAAATCGAAACAGATAAAGCTACAATTGAAGTTCCTTCCACTTTGGACGGTATTATTAAAGATATTTTTATTAAACCGGGAGAAAAAGTTAAAGTCGGACAGACAATTCTTTCATTTGATGAAAATGCTGCAAATAAATTCGTTAATTCTGATGCCGCAAAATGGAATTCAAAGAGTGCTCAGTCGGAAAAAGTGGCTGACGAATTAAAGAACGAAAAAACATTTCTTAATTCTCAATTCAATAATTCAGAGACTAAGGTGGTTGACTTAAATCTTCCTGAATTAGGAGAAAATATTGAATCTGCAGATGTTCTTAATGTTTTAGTAAAATCTGGTGACTTTATAGAAAAAGATCAAGGAATAATGGAAATAGAAACCGACAAGGCTACTATTGAAGTTCCTTCGATTGTATCCGGAAAAGTGATAGAAGTGTTAATCAAATCCGGTGATAAAGCTAAAGTTGGTCAGGCGATCCTCAAAGTTGAAATAAGCAATCAAAAAACTGAATTGGCAGAAGTAAAAAAATCAGAACCAGCAAAATCCTTTTCAGCTGCAGAAAATGTCGAAGAAATAAATAAACTGGATGCAGGTTCATCTAAAGGGGAACGGGAAAAATTTTCACCCGGTGAGATTGATTCTCAACCTCCGATTATCAAAGGTGCTGCTCCTGCTGCTCCTTCAGTAAGACGAATAGCAAGAGAACTTGGAGTAAATATAAATAAAGTTCCTGGTACTGGTATCGCCGGTCGAATTTCCATGGATGATGTCAAAGGTTATGTGAAAAAATTGAATGAAGAGAGAGATAATACTCCTTCCTTCGGATTTAAGCAGGAGTCTTTACCGGATTTCTCAAAATTTGGTGAAATTGAAATTAAACCGATGAATAATATTCGTTCTAAAACAGCAATTCATCTTAGTTATGCTTGGACAACTATTCCCCATGTAACTCAATTTGATAAAGCGGATATTACTGAGCTTGAAAAAGTCAGAAAATTATATAATCCGCAGGTAGAAAAGGCAGGTGGCAAACTAACTATTACGGCAATTCTTCTAAAGGTAATCTCGTCGGCTCTAAAAGTATTTCCGCAATTCAACAGTTCAGTAAATCAGGATAAGAAAGAAGTTATATATAAAAAATATTTCAATATCGGGGTTGCTGTGGATACTGAACATGGCTTAATAGTTCCGGTAATAAAAAATGTAGATAGAAAAAATTTGACCGAAATTGCAATCGAAGTAAATTCAATTGCAGGAAAGGCCCGGAACAGAAAAATTTCGCTCGAAGAATTGCAAGGAGGCAGTTTTACAATTACAAATCTAGGCGGAATCGGAGGGACGTCATTTACTCCAATTGTGAATTCACCTGAAGTTGCAATCCTTGGAGTCTCTAAAGGTTCATACGAGCCTGTTTATGTGGAGAAAAACTCATTATCCGAAACCTCAGAATTCCAGCCGCGGCTAATGCTTCCGTTATCTTTATCATACGATCATCGTATAATAGACGGTGCCGATGCAGCTAGGTTTCTGAGATGGGTATGCGAAGCACTTGAGCAGCCAATTAAGGTTTTAATCGAAGGATGAGACCGAAGGCTCAATAGTAAAAATTCAATAGATATTTTTTTAGTCAAGATTTAGAAAATTATTATGGAAAATAAAAATATTATAGTTATCGGAGCAGGACCAGGTGGCTATGCTGCGGCATTCTATGCTGCTGACCTTGGTATGGAAGTTACTCTCATAGATAAAGCAGCAAATCCCGGCGGAGTTTGTTTGTACCGCGGCTGCATTCCGTCTAAGGCTCTGCTTCATGTTGCGAAATTAATTAATGAAGCGGAAGAAGCTAAAAATTGGGGAATAGAGTTTTCTAAACCTAAAATTGATTTAAATAAATTACGAGAATGGAAAAACAGTGTTGTAGCTAAACTTACCGGTGGACTGGGAATTCTTTCAAAACAAAGAAAAATTAATTATATCGTAGGAACAGCAAGATTTTCTAATTCAACTACTATTAAAGTCGATAAAGCTGATGGAAGCAGTTTAGATCTAAAATTTGAAAAAGTTATTATTGCTACCGGCTCGGTTATAACGGAAATACCTGCATTTAATATTAACAGCAAAAGGGTATTAAATTCAACAACAGCACTTGACTTGCCGGAGATTCCTAAAAGTCTTTTGGTAATCGGCGGTGGATATATAGGATTGGAATTAGGTTCTGTTTATAATTCCCTTGGTACAAAAGTTTCGGTGGTTGAAATGACACCTGGATTATTACCGGGAGCCGATAGAGATTTAGTCGCTTTTCTTGCAAAAAACATACAGAAAAAATTTGATAAAATAATGCTCAGTTCTAAAGTTCTGGAATTAAAAGACCAAGGAAACAGTATAAGTGTTAAAATTCAGACAGCAGACGGTAATATTATTGACCAATCATATGATTTTGTCTTAATGTCAATTGGTCGAAGACCTGATACCAAGGGTTTGGGATTAGATAATACTAATGTGAAAGTAAATCAACGGGGCTGGATTATTGTAAATGAGAAAATGCAAACATCAGATACAAACATTTATGCAATAGGCGATATCTCGGGCGAACCGATGCTTGCACATAAAGCCTCACACGAAGGCAGAGTAGCTGTAGATGCAATTGCAGGTCATAAAGTGGCCTTTGAGCCAAAGGCAATTCCAGCTGTTGTATTTACAGATCCGGAAATTGCTTGGGCAGGCTTGACTGAAATTCAAGCAAAAGAAAAAAATATTAAATATGAAGTCGCCAAATTTCCATGGGCTGCTTCCGGAAGAGCAACAACTCTTGACAGAAGCGATGGGGTAACAAAATTAATTATTGATCCTGCTGATCAGAGACTTCTGGGATTGGGTATCTGCGGACCTGGAGCCGGAGAACTTATTGCTGAGGGAGTTTTGGCGATTGAAATGGGAGCTAATATAACAGATCTAAAGTTGACAATTCATCCTCACCCAACTTTATCCGAGACTATAATGGAATCTGCAGAAGTTTTCTTTGGACAAAGTACACATATGTACAAACCTAAGAAATAAGTTTTTATCCCTGGATATGATGGTTTATAAGTACTTTTGATACCATTCTCGTCTCATGTTATCTAATTCTTTTCGATGATTCTTTAAAAAATGATCACCGTTTTCAAAAAGAATTAGTCTTTGAGGTATGCTCAAAGATAACATTTTCTTTGAGATTTCAATAG
>JAJXTM010000141.1 GCA_021783875.1 Bacteroidota bacterium | reverse complement strand
TATAGTTATAAAATTAAAAAACCGGCTTCAGAAATGAAGCCGGTTTTTTTTTACATTTGAATGAATATTGAAAAAGAAAGAAGAATGATAATGAAAGTTCTAAAATTTGGAGGCTCATCTGTCGGCGATTCAAAACGTATCGGGAATGTTATAGGAATAATTAAAAATGCTATTCTTTCTAATAAGGAAATAATTATAGTATTTTCTGCTTTTCAGGGTGTAACAGATGAGTTGATAAATATCAGTAATAAAGCTGCTTTGGGAAATACTGAGTATTTTGATCTATATAAATTATTAGAAAAAAGACATCTTCAAATTGCAAAAGAACTTCTTAATGTTAAGACACAAAGTAACACACTTGCAAACTTAAAATTAAATCTTAACGAATTGGAAGATGTTCTGCATGGTGTTTTTTTAGTAAAAGAATTATCTGCACGTACTTTAGATTTTATCCTTAGTTTTGGAGAAAGACTTTCTTCATATATAATTGCTCAAGCTCTGAAGGATAATAATGTTGACTGTGAATTTCTTGACAGCCGTCAGCTAATCAAAACAGATGAAAATTTTGGCGCAGCAAAAGTCGACTTTAATTCTACGAATAATAATATTAAGAAATATTTTAAATCACATAAAAATATACAGATTATTACTGGGTTTATAGCATCCACCAATGAAAATGAAACAACTACACTCGGAAGAGGAGGGTCTGATTATTCGGCATCAATTTATGCAGCTGCATTGAACGCCAAAGAAATTGAAATATGGACAGATGTAGACGGTGTTCTTACAGCGGATCCTAAAAAAGTTAAAAAAGCTTTTTCTCTTAAGAATCTAACTTATGAAGAAGCAATGGAACTTTCTCATTTCGGAGCCAAAGTTATACATCCTCCGACTATGCAGCCTGCATTAGATAAGAAAATCCCGATAAGAATTAAAAATACTTTTAATGTTGATTTCGAAGGAACCTTAATTAACAATAAAAGTCTGACAAATGAATTCTTAATTAAAGGGATATCATCCATCGACAATATATCATTAATAAGAATTCAAGGTGGTGGAATGATAGGTGAGGCAGGTATTGCCCAACGTATATTTGCGGCATTAGGAAGAAAAAAGATAAATATTATCCTTATTACTCAAGCATCCTCAGAACATTCTCTTTGTTTGGCTATTCTTCCGAATTATGCTGAAACAGCAGTTAAAGCAATTCGAGAAGAAATTCATTATGAAATTAATGAAAAGAAAATATATGACCCAGTTATTGAAAACAACTTATCCATTATAGCTGTTGTTGGCGAAAATATGAGAAATAAGCCTGGACTTTCCGGGAAAGTATTTCAAGCACTCGGTAAAAACGGAATTAATATTGTTGCAATTGCACAGGGATCATCGGAATTAAATATTTCTACCGTAGTTTCGCATGATAATGTAGCAAAAGCTTTAAATGCATTGCATGATGCATTCTTTTTATCCATCACCAAAACTGTTAACCTTTTTATAGTAGGAACCGGACTTATCGGAAGTACATTGTTGAAACAAATATCTAATCAAACAGGATTTCTTGCTAAAGAGTATCTGCTCAGTATAAATATATTAGCGCTAGCCAATCGTAGAAAAATGGTAATTGAAACTAATAATATAAACCTTTCTGATTGGAAAGAAAAGTTATCTTTCGGTAAAAAGACGGATCTTAATGATTATGTTGATACAATGATAAAACTAAATCTTCCTAATAGCATTTTTGTCGATTGTACGGCAAGTGAAGAAGTAGTTAATAAATATCAAGAAATTCTAAATGCAAGTATTTCCATTGTCACACCAAATAAAAAAGCAAATTCGAGAAGTATGGAATTTTATATGGCATTAAAGCAGTCAGCACTTTTGCACAATGTAAAATTTATGTATGAAACTAATGTTGGAGCTGGTCTTCCAATAATTAATACAGTAAGAGATCTAGTATCAAGTGGAGATAAAATTCTTAAGATTGAAGGAATACTTTCAGGTACACTAAGTTATCTTTTCACTTCATTTACAAAAGGTAAATCTTTTAGTTCTATTTTAAAAGAAGCAAAATCTAAAGGTTTTACAGAACCAGATCCAAGAGATGATTTGAACGGTATAGACTTTGCGAGAAAATTATTAATCCTCGCACGCGAAGTGGGTATGAAAATGGAATTAAAAGATGTAATTGTCGAAAAGATAGTGCCTGTAAAAGCAAGGAATTCAAAATCAATAGAAGAATTTTTTACAAAACTCGAACATTGTGATTTTGAATTTGAAAATAAAAGAAAAAAAGCTGAAGAGAATGGAAAAGTTCTTAGGTACATTGCAAAACTAGAAAACGGAAAAGCTGAAATTTCCTTACATGAGATTGACGGAAAACATCCTTTTTACTCACTATCTGCTACTGATAATATAATTGCACTTACTACAAAGCATTATAAAGACCGACCTATAGTTATTAAAGGGCCGGGTGCCGGAGCAGATGTTACTGCTGCAGGAGTTTTTGCTGATATTATAAGAATTTCAAATTATTTAATTTAAAAAATATTTATTTAATAAGTCAAACAATTAAAAGAGAAAGAAAATGGAAATAAAATCAAAAATACAGGTTGCAATTTTAGGGGCTACTGGTAGTGTGGGCCAAAAATTTATTTCTTTACTATCAGACCACGCATGGTTTGAAATTGCCGAAGTTGCAGCTTCTGAAAGGAGTGCTGGCAAATTATATAAACAAGCTGTAAATTGGATATTATCAACACCACTACCGGATGAAGTTGCGAACCTTGAAGTCAAAGAATGCGAACCAAATTTAAAATCAAAAATAGTTTTTTCAGGACTAGATTCAGGGGTTGCTGGTCCAATTGAAGAGAATTTTGCAAAAAATGGATATATCGTAATATCTAATTCAAAAAATCATAGGATGGATCGGGATGTACCTTTGCTTGTTCCGGAAATCAATGCAGACCATTTGGAATTAATTAAAACTCAGAATTACAACGGCGGATGCATTGTTACGAACCCAAATTGTTCTACAATCGGAATGGTTATTTCCCTAAAACCTCTTTACGACAATTTCGGATTGGAAGAAGTAAATGTTGTAACGATGCAGGCTTTATCTGGTGCTGGTTATCCTGGAGTAGCTAGTCTTGATATAATCGATAATATAATCCCATATATATCAGGAGAAGAACCGAAACTTGAAAGTGAACCACTAAAAATATTAGGGCATTTTAGACAGAATCATATTCAAGATGAAGAAATAAAAATCAGTGCTCAATGTAACAGAGTTGCTGTGATTGACGGACACCTTGAATGTGTCCAAGTTAAATTAAAGAAGAAAGCTACAAAAGAAGAAATTATTAAAATATGGAAAGATTTTTCCGCAGAACCACAAAAATATAATTTACCATCGGCTCCGTTGAGACCCATCTATTATTTTTATGAAGATAAATATCCTCAACCTAGAATTCACAGAGATATCGATAAAGGAATGGCTGTATCAATCGGGAGATTAAGAGAGGATAAGTTATTCGATTATAAATTTGTAGTTCTTTCTCATAATACAAACAGAGGTGCTGCCGGAGGAGCTATTCTTTGTGCAGAATTAATGAAGGCAAAAGGATACATTTGAAATTGTTTTTGATTCCAAGAAAGAGTTGAAATGAAAAAAATAAAAGTTTTTGCTCCTGCTTCAGTAACAAATGTCGGCAGTGGTTTTGATGTTATGGGATTTGCAATAGAAAAACCAGGTGATGAAATAGTTCTAAAACTAACAGATAAACCTGGAGTTACAATAACTAAAATTACCGGCGATAATGGAAAATTAAGCAAAGACCCTTATAAAAACACTGCAGGACTATCATTGATATCTTTAGTTGAACATTTAGATTACAAAAAGGGAATCGAAATAGAACTTCATAAAAAAATGGCATTAGGAAGTGGACTTGGGTCTAGCGCTGCTAGTGCTGTAGCAAGTGTTTTTGCTTTTAACGAACTGATGGGAAAACCACTTAAGAAAAAGGAATTAATCCGTTTTGCACTTGAAGGAGAAAAACTTACATGCGGAGGAACACCACATGCAGACAATGTCTCTGCATGTTTGATGGGTGGTTTTGTAGTTGTAAGGAGTCTTTCTCCAATTGATGTAATAAACATAGAATATCCGAAAAATCTTTATTGTACTATTATACATCCGCATCTTGAAATTATTACAGCAAATACAAGGAAGATATTGAGGAAAAACATTTTACTTTCAGATGCCGTTAAGCAATGGGGAAATGTAGCAGGCTTAGTTGCGGGATTAGCGAGTTCCAATTATGATCTTATCGGCAATTCTCTTCAAGATTTTATAGTTGAACCGATCCGATCAATTTTAATTCCGAATTATTATGAAATTAAAAACGAAGCTTTAAAAGCAGGTGCTATCGGTTGCAGTATATCTGGTTCTGGACCTTCTATTTTCGCTTTTAGTAAATCATTAGAAACTGCCGGAAAGGTTGGGAAAGCAATGAAGAAGAATTTATCGGAAATCGGAATAGGCAATGACCTATATATTTCCAAGATTAATAAAAATGGTCCAAAAGTAATCTCTAAGAATTAAATGAATTATTGCAGCACTAATAACAAAGGAGTTTCCTCTACTTTCCGTGAAGCAGTAATTAAAGGAATTGCCGATGATGGAGGATTATTTATTCCATCGTTTATACCAAAGTTGCCAACTTTGTTTTTTGATTCAATCGAAAAATATTCGCTTCAGGAAATTGCACTGGAAGTGGCCAAAAATTTTATTGAAAATGAAATTCCGAATAATGAAATTAAAAGAATTGTTGATAAATCAATTTCATTTGATTCACCATTATTTAAAATATCGGAAAACATTTCAATACTGGAATTATTTTATGGACCAACTTTAGCATTTAAAGACTTCGGTGCCCGTTTCATGGCAAATGTTTTATCTTATCTTGTTAATGATGAAAACCAACAGGTGACTATTCTTGTTGCAACTTCCGGAGATACTGGTAGTGCTGTTGCAAACGGTTTTTATAGAGTTGAAGGGATTAATGTAATTATTCTATATCCTTCTAAAAAAATAAGTGAAATTCAGGAAAAGCAACTAACTACTTTCGGTGAAAATATTACTGCTTTGGAAATAGACGGTACATTTGATGATTGCCAAAGACTTGTGAAAACAGCCTTTGTCGATAAAGATATTACTAGGGAGATGAAACTATCATCAGCTAACTCGATAAATATTGCCAGACTTATTCCGCAAACATTTTATTATTTTAAATCTTTTGCTGATCTAAAATATAAAAAAAGAAAAATTGTATTCTCTGTTCCAAGCGGTAACTTGGGAAATCTGACTGCTGGACTGATAGCAAAGAAGATGGGACTTCCAGTTCATAAATTTATTGCAGCTTCTAATATTAACGATATTTTTCCAAAATATTTAAATAGTTCAAACTTTGAACCAAAAACATCTATCAAAACTATTTCAAATGCGATGGATGTCGGTAATCCAAGTAACTTTGCGAGAATAATCTCTTTATATAATAATGATTATCAAAAAATACACAAAGAAATTTACGGAGATAGTTTTACTGATGAAGAGACTATATTATCAATCCAAGAGTTATATTCAAAAAATAAATATATAATAGATCCGCACGGTGCTATAGGATATTTAGCATTATTAAATTATCTAAAATTATCTAAAGATAAAGATATTGACGGAGTGGTGCTTGAAACGGCACATCCTTCAAAGTTTTATGATGTTGTCAATTCAGCAATCAACATAAATATTGAAATCCCTGAAAGTGTTAAAATAATAATGCAAAAAGAAAAAAAATCAATTTCAATTTCTAGTAACTATTCTGAATTTAAAGAATTGCTACTAAGGAAATAATTTTAAAATGTATTTTTAAAACAAAGGAAAAAAATGGAAACCGTAAAATATGTAGCAATATTAGGTGGTGGAAATATTGGGATGGCAATAGCCAATGGCTTAGTAAACTCAAACCTTTTCAAACCAGAAAATATTCATATTACAAAAAGAAATTTAGATAATACAAAAAATATTAACGCACATAATTTTAATCTTTCTACAGATAATGTTGATGCAGTTAAAAAATCAGAAATAATTATTTTGGCGGTTCAGCCAAAGCAGCTTCAAGAGGTTTTAAAAGAAATTTCTCCTGCAATTATTAAAGGTAAGCATGTAGTAATTTCTGTCATTTCCGGAGCTAGCATTAAAGTTATAAAAGATGAAATAGGGGAGGAAGTGCAAGTTGTCAGAGCAATGCCAAATACTGCCATTGCGATAGGAGAATCTATGACCTGTTTATCGTCTGATTCTAAAAATAATGATGCCTTAAAAATAGCAGAATATATCTTTTCTCCGGTAGGGAAAACAATGATAATAGAAGAAGAATTAATGGTACCTGCTACTGCTCTTTGTGCCTGCGGGATTGCTTTTTTTCTAAGAGCAATTAGAGCTGCATCTCAAGGCGGAATTGAAATTGGATTTCATTCAGAAGATGCAATTTTTATGGCAGCACAAACTGCAAAAGGTGCAGCGTCATTGTTGTTAAGTACTAAATCGCATCCTGAAAGTGAAGTTGATAAAGTTACTACCCCAAGAGGCATTACGATTTCAGGTTTAAACCAGATGGAACATAATGGTTTCAGTTCAGCCATGATTAAAGGAATAATTACTTCTGCGGATAAA
>JAJXTM010000140.1 GCA_021783875.1 Bacteroidota bacterium | reverse complement strand
AAAAAATTTGTTTGAAATCCCTGGAGTAAATTTTTTGGTTGAATAGTGATGGTGAATCCCATTTGAAAACCAAAAGCGTTTTGTATAAGTTAAGAATTCATTGAATTCATCACTATTTCTATCACCGTTATAAGATATTATAATTGCTTCAAGGGTTTTTTTAATTTTTAAGTTATACTTAAAATTTTGGTCGTAAAATATTTCCCGCCCCGAAAGTGCAGCTTCATACAAATAATAAACAAGCTCTTTTTCTTTCAGAGTAAGTTCTTCAAATCCGGGAACTTGATAGCGAAGTATTTCTATATCGGCAAATTTTTCATTGCAGTAAATAAATTCATCTTTATTACTGTGCATAAAAGAGATTCCTATTTCCCCTTACGAAACTTGTTTTAGTGAAAGTTACGCATGGAAATTTAATTTATACTGTTTTGTTAATGGATACCCGTTTTTGCAGGTATGATAAACAGTTTTTTAGATTATATTAAATTATATTTCTTTTTTTCATATCGGAAATGAGTTTTTCGCAGCCGGAAAATTGGACTGCATCCCAACCAGCATTCTTAGCACCATCAACATATTCCAAAATATCATCAATGAAAAAATGATCTCCGGGAGGAAGTTTTGTATATTCTTCCACTGCCCGGTAAATTTTTTCTTCAGGTTTAACGGAATGAACTTCATAAGATAATATTAGTTTATCAAAATATTTTAAAAAAGGATAACTTTTCCATCCATATTCACGATGAATAGAATTAGTGTTTGACAGAAGGACTAATTTATATTTTTCTTTTAGTTGAGGCAGCAAGCTAACTACGTCCTCATTTGCTTTAAATATTTTTGAAAATAAACTGCAAAAAGTTACAGAATCAATTTTGTTTTCTAAGACCTGAAGCATTTTATCGATAAATACCTTTTCCGGGATATCACCGCGTTCAAAGTTGCGATGAATTTCATAATTGCTCTTATAATAATCGGCAAATTTATCTCCGAGTCCTTGTTTCAATTCATTAAACTTTTTGATCATCACACTATAATCAAAAGGAATAAGCACATTCCCTAAATCAAAGACAATAACGGAATACTTTTTCATTAGAAAGTTTTTCTTTTATTTAGGTTCAAATAAATTATTCTTCAAGCCCGTATTAACTTTTAGAGAAGTAACAACAAAATCTAAATGCTGTGGTCCAAGTGTTTGCTTTAACGAAAATGGATATTTTACACCATCAACTTCTCTATAGTCATCGAAAAATGTATCTTGTGTATAAGTTCCCTGAGGTACCGTTATAGATTTAGATTCCTTAACTTTTAACCAAGTTTGCGGATCATAGTATTGTACCCATTTAGTGCCGGAAGGTAAAATCATATCAACTTTATAGGCATCCTTTCCATTTACCTTTTCAACATCTTCAAGAATTAATTTTATACCAAAGGATTTTAATTGCAGTAACAAATCTAATGTAGATTCATATTTTAACTTTTCAAGTTCATTCCCCTTTACTTCCATTGTTTTACCCGACATTTGAATCTGACCGGTTTTCCCGTTATAATAGATATCCTGCTTCATCGCTCCGGCAGATACCTCCTGCATCATCTTATCCGGAGCTTTTTGATAAATAACCATAGAAACTTTTACTCCTTGTACTGCACCTTCCATTTCGGTTGTTCTGTCTTTTACTTTTTTTAGATTCTCCTTACCGCCGATTGCATTTATATAATTATCTAAGATTTTATCAGCAGTAAGTCCCGCAGGAATACTTGATTTAGCAGTATCAATAATATTTCCGAAAGTATCGTAATATTTTATTGGTCCGAATTTTTCTAAGCCTTTTGCAATCTGATCGGCGCTTCCAACAACTAACACATAAGAATTATCAGGTAAAATATATTTGTCCGCCGCTTTTTTAATATCTTCAGGAGTAATTGCAGCAATATTCTTTAAATAATTTTGATAATAGTCCAGAGGCAAACCGTACTTTGCAATATTAATTGCAAAAGATGCAATTGTCTGGGGACTTTCAAGCGAAATTGCAAAATTGCCGGAAATAAAATTTTTCGCATGTTTTAATTCCTCATTGCTTACATTCTCTTTTCTCAAGCGATTCATTTCGTACAATATTTGAGTTACAGAACTATCCGTTACATCATTACGTACATTTGCTGAGGCATCGAATAATCCGACATATTCATCGGGATATAATTCAGAATATGCACCATAAGTATATCCGTGGTTTTCTCTTAAATTTTCAAATAATCTAAACGCATCGCCTCCTAATATTGTATTCATCACATTGGCTTGAATATAGTCTTTACTTCCGATAGTGAGTTGTACCGGATACGTAATATTTAAGACAGACTGCACTGAATTTGGTCTATCAACAATTGCAACTTCTCTTTTTGCAGGCGGTGCAGGAGTTTTATAATTATTTTCCGGAATTACTCCTTTTTGCCAATCACCGAAATATTCTGCAACTAAGGTTTTAGCTTCATCTTTAGAGATATCTCCCACAACAGCAAGGTAAGAATCATTCGGGCGGAAATAAGTCGAATAATATTCTTCACATTTTTTAAGAGAAATATTTTGAATTGTTTTTTCGGTCATTGCCTCGCCGTATGGATAATTTTTCCCGTATCTCAATGCATCGCCGACAACACTGGCAATTGAGCTCGGATCATCCTTGGAAGCTTCAAGATCGGATTTCATCCGTAATTTAATTTTATCTAATTCCGATTGTTTGAAAACGGCATTCTTTACGACATCTGACATAACATTCAGCAGATCGGAAATATGATTTTTTAAAGCCATTGCAAAGACTCCATTGGATGACGTCGAAAATGTAGCTCCTAAAAAATCAATTTGATTATTTATTTCATCTTTGGTTCTGGTTTTTGTTGATGTGCCGATAAGTTTACCGGCAGCCGAAATGTATCCGGTTTCATTCCCTTGAAGAATCGGAGGTCTATTTAATATTAAATAAAAAGCAACGCGGGGAAGTTTATGATTTTCAATTACAAATACTTTTAATCCGTTCGGAAGCTCAAATGTATCATATTTTCCCAATTGAATTAGCGGAGCAGGTCCCGGCAGCGGAGGTTTAGAACGGTCAACCTGCGCAAAAGATATAATTGAAAAGCTGAAAATAACAATCAGAAAGAATAATCTTCGTAACATCTATTTTACCTCCTTCGGCTGCGCAGATTTTGGCAGATAAATAAGAACTACTCTATTTTTTTTAGTCAGATATTGATTTGCCACTCTTTGAATATCCTCTTTTGTGACATCAAGGTAATGCTGAAGATTAGAATTAATTAATCCTGTATTTCCATATATAACATGATACTCGGCAAGATTCTCAGCAACGCCTGCATCCGTAGCAATAGAACTAACTGCTCTTGATTGAATTAAATTCTTTAACTTTTGAAGTTCTTCATTTGAAATTAGATTCTTTTTAATTTTTTCAATTTGTTGATCAATCGAATTCTCTAAATCATTTGCACTAATGCCTTTATTTGTAATACCGAGAGTGATAAATAAACCGGGCGCTTCAAGTCCGAAGGAAAATGCTTCGACATCAACAGCCTTTTGTTCGCTATCAACAACAGCTTTATAAAGGCGTGAACTTTTTCCTACTGCTAAAAGAGTAGTAAGCATATCGAGGGAATAAAAATCAGGTGTTCCGATAGCGGGAATATGATATGCTTCGATAACAGCCGGGAGCTGGATATTATCATATACCGTATCGACTATTTCGGAATTATGCGGCGGCTCTACGACGGAAGGACGTAAAATTTCCTTTGTACCTTTTGGAATATCTCCGAAATATTTTTTAATTAATTCTTTTGTTTTCTCAATATCAATATCACCCGCAATTGATAATGTAGCATTTTGAGGGACATAATAGGTATGGTAGAAATTAATAAATTCCGGAATCGTTGCTTTATCTATATATTGAACTGAACCGATCGGAACCCATTTATATGGATATACTGTATACGCATCCTTAAATATATTTTCGAATACGCTGCCATAAGGTTGGTTATCATAGCGTTGACTTCTTTCTTCTTTAACGACTTTACGTTGAGTTTCAACAGAAATACTATCTATTTTCAGGTGAAGCATTCTTTCTGATTCCATCCACAAACCGAGAGCCAATTGATTAGAAGGCAGAATTTCATAATAAAGAGTTCGGTCTTGCGTTGTATTTGCATTCAACTGTCCCCCTGCATTTTGAATCATCTTATAATATTCCCCGCGAGGAATATATTTTGTACCGGAAAACATAAGATGTTCAAAGAAATGAGCAAATCCGGTTCGGTTCGGCTTCTCATTTTTAGAGCCGACATGATATAACACATTTATTGCTACTATCGGGGTAGATTTATCCTGATGCAAGATAACATGCAATCCATTATCAAGATCATATTCGGTGAAATTAACTTTAACCTGGCTGTAACCGGTTAAAATTATAAAAAGGAACAAAAAAATTGTTCCCGGAAGTTTCCTTATCATTATAAATACCTTGAGTTTATTAAAGATCTGAAAAAGTTTCTGTAAAGTTAACAGATTGTTAATTTTATTAAAAGGAATTAAAAAATAATAATTTTATACAGTCAATCTTAAAATAATTAGATGTTTTATTTTTAAGTTAGAAACATGAAATTATTGATACATAGAGAAACAAAAGCAAATTGGATTTTTCTGATAGTAGTATTAGCATCGACAATAATTACTGCACAGCAATTTTCTTTAGAAGGAAAAGTTATTGATGTAATTACTCATACTCCGCTTCCATATGCAAGTATTCGTATAGTGCGATCTACTATTGGGACTTCTGCAAATAAAGACGGCAGTTACGAATTAAAGATTAATAAAGGCATATATAAAATTGCAGCCTCATATATCGGATATAATACAGACACGATTGGGATAAACCTCGATCAAAATCTTTCGGAAATAAATTTTAATTTGATTCAATCAGATATTAAATTACCGCCAATTTTAGTATTACCCGGTGAAAATCCCGCAATAAGAATAATTCGCAATGCGATAGCGCGAAAAGATGAGCGTAATAAAAAACTTTTAAGTTATGAATTTGAAGCTTATACAAAAGGAGTTGTATGGACACAAAATGATTTTAGAGCTAATAGCAGACAAGTCGGACTAAACATAGGAAGTGATTCCTCAAAATTAAAAATTTCCGGAATACTTGAAAACGAAAGTAAGGGATATTTCAAGAAACCGGATTTATATAAAGAGGTTATCATAGCCAGAAAACAAACTTCAAACTTACCTTCCTTCGTAAATACAATTGCAGGAGGGCGTTTAGTACAGGATTTTTATGGAAACGATTTTAATTTTCTCGGCAACCTTTTGCCGGGACCGCTTGCCGATAATGCTTTAAGCTATTACGATTATCATATCGTTAATATTGCTGCAATAGACAGAGATAAAGTATTTAAAATTTACATGGAGCCCAAAGATCCAAGCGACCCAGGTTTTATAGGAAATTTATTCATTACAGACAGTACTTTTGATTTAATTAAAGTCGATCTTAAAATTAATAAAGCAGCCAGTGTAGGCGGTCTCTTTGATAGCGTAAACATCTATCAGCAGTTTACTCTTTTTAAGGATTCAGTATATATGCCGGCTGATCTTAGATTTTTTATAAACTTAAATTATCTCGGAATTGCTAAACTGGCTTTTGAATTAAATACTATACTTTATGACTACAAAATTAATCCTATAATTAATAATGATTTTTTTAATAAAGCTATAATTACAGTTTTACCGGATGCCGATAAAAAGGACTCAACGTACTGGGAAAATGCACAAACTATTCCTTCGACTTTACAAGAAACGAAAGCTTATGAAAGAATAGACAGTCTTAGCAATGTTCCGGAAAAGTTTTGGGATAGGTTCTCCCCGCTTTCGACCAGGTTTCATTTGACTAATAATTTATCAATCAGCGCACCGCTTGGTATGTATCATTTTAATCGGGTTGAAGGGCATGCAATTGATTTCGGAATGTTTATAAGCAACGCCGCTGATTTCAGATTAAATTCTTCAGAGCAATTTTCTTATGGTTTTTCGGATAAAAGAATTAAATCAAATCTAAATTTTTCATATTTGCCGGGAGAATACAGGACTTTCAAAATTTCATTAAATTTTTATAATAAAATAAATATTCTTTTCGGTAATTCCGATAATTATAATGACCTTACCTCTACCATACTTGCGCTTATTTCTAAATATGACTTTAGAAACTATTATTATTCAAAAGGATTTTCCTTTAATGCGGGAGGAGACATTTTCCCGGCACTTAGGTTAAATATTGGATTTGAGAATCATACCGATAACAACGCATATAAAACAACGGATTTTTCATTTTTTGCAAAGAACAAATCATTTGATGATAATCCTCCGATTTATGAAACAAAAATTAATGCTCTATCTTTCGGATTCGCTTTAGATTTTAGAGACTATATAGAAGACGGTTATTTTCGCAGAAAAGTTTCACTTGGTAAATCTTATGCAGTCATTACAGGTAAAGCCACATATTCTAATTCGAATTTTCTACACAGCGATATTAATTATTCTCATTACGAGTTTAATAGTTATGGAACCATTAATACTTTTAAATCGACCGCATTAAATTTCGGTGTTCTAGGTATATACAGCATTGGAAAGGTACCTTATCAGCAATTATACTCGCTTCCGGGCAATATAAATATAACAGCACAAAATTTTGCTTTTAACACATTGAATCTAAATGAGATACTCGGAGATGAAATTGTAACTATTAATATGGAAGAGAATTTGGGAAATGAATTGTTCCGGTTTTTAAGTGTTCCATGGT
>JAJXTM010000139.1 GCA_021783875.1 Bacteroidota bacterium | reverse complement strand
GTTTAAAGAAAAGATGGCGTTTAGTTGAAATTGTAGAAAAAGCCAAGTAGCAAATCAAGGAGTAGGTAGTAATGATACAAGAAGAAACGAATTTAATAGTTGCCGATAATTCCGGAGCTAAAAAAGTTAGGTGCATCCGTGTACTTGGTGGAAGTGGTAGACAATATGCAAGCGTCGGTGATTTAATTGTTGTTTCAGTCAAAACTGCAATTCCTAACGGAACTGTTAAAAAGGGCGAGGTTTCAAGAGCTGTTATCGTTAGAACAAAAAAAGAAGTTAGAAGAAAAGACGGTTCATACATTAGGTTTGATGAAAATGCCGCAGTTCTTATTAATGCTCAGAATGAACCCAAAGGTACAAGAATTTTTGGGCCTGTTGCCAGAGAATTAAGAGAAAAGCAATTCATGAAAATTGTTTCATTAGCTCCAGAAGTTTTATAGGAAATTAAGAAAATATGAAAATACATAAAAATGATAATGTGGTTGTAATTACCGGTAATGATAAGGGAAAAACCGGGAAAATATTAAAGGTATTTCCAAAAGTTTCCAAAGTGATTATAGAAGGAATTAACATTCGAAAAAGACACACAAAGCCCAATCAAACAAATCCTCAGGGCGGAATTCTTGAAAAAGAAATGCCTATTCATGTATCAAACGTTATGCTGATTGATCCTAAAACAAATGAAGGTACTCGAATCGGATCACAAATAATTTTGAATGATAAAACCGGCAAAAAGAAACATGCCCGGGTTAGTAGGGCAAGCGGAGAAATGATTTAATAAAAATCTTTTATTTAAGGTTTAATAATAAAAATGGCAGACAAGAAAATTAAAACAGAAACAGCGGCACCTAAACCAAGTAAACCAGCGAAAAAGGTTCCTATTAAGGAATCTGCTGAAAAAACTGTAAAAATTAACGTGCGACTTGCGGATACTTATAAAAAGGAAATTATTCCTGAATTAAAGAAAAAATTTAATTACAAAAGTATTATGCAAGTTCCCAAACTTCATAAAATAGTGGTAAATATGGGAGTCGGCGCAGCTGTTGCTGATCAAAAAATATTAGAGGAAGCTGTCAAGGAACTCGAAACTATTACCGGTCAGAAAGCAAGTATAAGGAAAGCTAAAAAATCTATATCTAATTTTAAACTGCGTGAGGGTGTTAATATTGGCGCAATGGTTACTTTGCGCAAAGATAAAATGTTTGAATTTATGGATAGACTTATAAATATTGCTCTCCCTAGAGTCAGAGACTTTAGAGGCTTGTCTGATAAATCTTTTGACGGAAGAGGTAATTATACTCTTGGAATAAAAGAACAAATTATTTTTCCGGAAGTAAATGTTGATAAAATAACAAAAGTTTTGGGAATGGATATCACTTTTGTAACGACAGCTAATACCGACAATGAAGCGTATGAATTGCTTCTGGCATTCGGATTTCCATTTAGAAAAAAAGAAATTAAAACAGCGTAGGTAGGTGAATTAATGGCTCGTAAAAGTTTAATTGCAAGAGAAGAAAAAAGAGAAAAGCTTGTTGAAAAATTTGCTAAGCTAAGAAAAGAATTAAAAGAGAAAGGTGATTACGAAGGTCTTCAAAAACTTCCGAAAAATTCATCTAAAGTAAGATTGCATAATCGTTGTATGTTCACTGGAAGAGCCCGTTCTTTTTATAGAAAGTTTGGTGTCTCCCGCCTTGTATTGCGGGAAATGGCGCTTAAAGGCGAAATTCCGGGATTAAAAAAGTCAAGCTGGTAGAAGGAGAAATATATGCCCGTTACAGACCCGATTTCAGATTTTTTGACCAGAATTAGAAATGCGTCAAAAGCAAAAAAAATTAGAGTAGATATTCCTGCTTCAAATATGAAAAAAAGTTTGGCAGAAATATTAAAACAACAAAAATTCATTCAGGATTATGCTGTAGTTGAAGATAACAAGCAAAATTTACTTAGAGTTCAACTTAAATATAGAAATGGCTCTCCAGCAATAAATGGGCTAAAGAGAATAAGCACGCCCGGACTTAGAGTGTATAAGTCATCTGACGAATTGCCAAGAGTTTTAAATGGACTTGGAGTTGCCGTTATTTCTACTCCTAAGGGACTCTTGACTGATAAAGAAGCTAGAAAAGAAGCTGTGGGCGGTGAAATAGTTTGTTACATTTGGTAAATTAATTCAATGGAGTTATAAATTGTCACGTATTGGTAAAAAACCGGTTTTAGTACCTAAAGAAGTTACTGTTAGTTTAAGCGGTAATTCCCTTATGGTTAAAGGACCAAAGGGCGAGCTTTCAAATGAGTTCCACCCTAATATGAAAATTGAATATAAGGATAGCGAAATTATAGTTACTCGTCCCGATGATTTAAAGTTAAATAAAGCACTTCACGGATTAACGAGAGCTTTAATTCAGAACATGATTAATGGCATAACAACTGCTTATTCTAAAACATTAGATATCGTTGGTGTTGGGTATCGCGCTGAACTTAAAGGAAAGAATTTATTAATCAATATTGGTTATTCTCATCCAATATATTTCATGCCTCCGGACGGTATTACGCTTCAGACGCCGACTCAAACTCAGGTTGTAATTTCAGGTATCGATAAACAGTTGGTTGGATTGGTTGCAGCTAAGATTCGTTCTATCAGACAACCGGAACCTTACAAAGGTAAAGGAATTAAATATTCAGATGAATTTATACAAAGAAAAGCCGGTAAAACAGCAGGCAAATAAAATTTTGGAGATTAGATAAAAATGATTAATAGAAATGAAAATTCAAGGCTGCGTTCCAAAACTAAAATTAGGAAAGTAATTTCTGGTACACCGGAAAGACCGCGATTAACTGTCTACAGAAGTCTCGGCAATATTTATGCTCAAGTTATTGATGATTCAACAGGCAAAACACTGGTTGCGGCATCAAGCTTATCCAAAGAATTGACTGAAGACCTTAAGTCAGCAAAAGGAAAAGTTTCCAAAAGTAAAATTATTGGTAATTATGTAGCGAAGAAGTCCCTTGAAAAAAATATTTCTACTGTAGTATTTGATAGAAACGGTTATCGTTATCATGGAAGAATTCAGGCAGTGGCAGACGGTGCTCGTGAGGGAGGACTAAAATTTTAAGATGAATTTGGCACAAATTTGCCGGGTCGTCTAATGGTAGGACTACGCCCTTTGGAGGCGTCTGCAGAGGTTCGAATCCTCTCCCGGCAGCAATAAATGGTTATGGACACTAATTAGTTTAATAATATATTGGTAATTAAATAAAAGAGAGTTGTTCTTGGAAAAGCAATCAAAAAATGTTAAATCAGGTGATAATGAAGGACTTAAAGAAAAAGTCGTTCATATCAATAGAGTAGCAAAAGTTGTTAAAGGCGGTAGAAGATTTAGCTTTAATGCTATTGTTGTCGTTGGAAATGGATCTGGTACTGTTGGAATTGGTCTCGGAAAGGCTAATGAAGTTACAGATGCAATTTCAAAAGGTGTAGACGATGCAAAGAAAAATCTTATACATGTTTCCGTAATCAAAGGCACCATTGCTCATGAAATTATTGGTAAATATGGAGCCGGAAAAGTTTTGCTAAAACCTGCTTCTCCCGGAACCGGTCTTATTGCAGGAGGCGGTGTTCGAGCAGTTCTTGAATCTGCCGGCGTGCAGGATATACTAACAAAATCACTTGGATCAAGCAATCCGCATAACCAGGTTAAAGCAACGCTGAACGGACTTAAAAGCCTTATTGATCCCAAAAAAATGGCAGAAAAAAGAAGTATGACAATTAAAGAATTATTTAGCTCCAATTGAGGTTATTATGGCAAAAATAAAAGTTAAGCAAATTCGCAGCATTATCGACAGACCTGTAGATCAGAAACTTACAATTAAAGCGCTTGGTCTTGGTAGACCAAATTGGGAAATAGTTCACAATGATACTCCTCAAATTAGAGGAATGATCAGAAAAGTAACTCATCTTGTTGAAGTGAAAGAAATAAAGGACTAAAAGGAAGATTACGATGGACATTTTAAGCAATCTTAAATATGCTAACGGTTCAAGGAAAAATAAAAAAAGAATTGCGCGTGGTGAAGGTTCAGGTCATGGCGGTACTTCTACAAGAGGCATGAACGGGCAGATGTCAAGAGCCGGTGCAAAAAGTAAAGCTTGGTTTGAAGGCGGGCAAATGCCGCTTCAACGCAGAATTCCAAAGCTAGGATTTACAAGCCCTTTCAAAATCCAATTTCAAGTTGTTAATTTGGACTTATTAGAGAAGTTAGCTGAATCAAAAAAACTTGAAGAAATCAATCTTAAAACACTTATGCAATTCGGATTAATTTCTACGTTTAAGAAACCTGTTAAAATTCTTGGTGATGGCATACTTAAATCAAAATTAAAAATTCAAGCAAATGCTTTCAGCAAAACTGCAATTGAAAAAATTCAGGCTGCTGGCGGAATTGCCGAAACAATATAATTTATAGAATTAAATGGCAAAATTTACTGACACTTTCAGAAATATTTTTAAGATACATGAGCTACGACAAAGAATATTATATACTCTTGCGCTTTTAGTTATTATTAGGCTTGGTGCTCATATTACACTCCCGGGTATAGACGCAGCAGTTTTATCGCAAAGTACTAAGAACGCTTCTTCAGATAATTTATTTGGATTGTACGATCTGTTTGTAGGCGGAGCTTTCCAGAATGCTGCCATATTTGCGCTTGGAATTATGCCGTATATTTCTTCATCCATTATTATTCAACTACTTGGAGCCGTTGTACCTTATTTCCAAAAACTCCAGCAGGAAGGTGAAGATGGCAGAAAGAAAATTACTCAGCTAACCCGATATGGAACTGTTATTATAGCAGGTTTACAGGGTTGGGGCGTTACAATAAAGCTATTAAATCAGAACTTTCAAGGAGTCCCGATTGTACCATTAGGCGTTCAAGGATTTAGCTGGACACTTTCAACTGTTATGATTTTAACTGCCGGTACTATCTTTATGATGTGGTTAGGTGAACAGATTACTGATAAAGGTATAGGAAACGGAATTTCTCTTATAATTTTTATTGGAATTATTGATCGATTTCCCTTTGCATTATTAGATGAATATAGACTCATAAGTCAAGGTACGAGAAGTTTAATCGTAGAAATTGTAATTCTTGCGCTGATGATTGTTATAATTGCTGGAGTTGTATTGGTTACTCAAGGGACAAGAAGGATTCCTGTTCAATATGCAAAAAGAGTAGTAGGCAGGAAAGTCTATGGTGGTGTTACACAATATATTCCGTTAAGAGTTAATACTGCCGGAGTTATGCCGATAATTTTTGCTCAATCATTAATGTTTATTCCAAATACTGTTCTCTCTTTTTTCCCGAATAATCAGTTCATGCAGAATATATCTAAATATTTTGTTTATACTTCTCCAGTCTATTCAGTGCTATATGCAATATTAATTATATTTTTTACATATTTCTATACTGCAATTGCTTTTAATCCAAAAGATGTTGCAGATAATATGAAAAAACAAGGCGGATTTATTCCGGGAATTAGACCAGGTAAACAAACTTCCGAATTTATTGATAATATTTTGACAAAAATAACGTTACCTGGCTCATTTTTTTTGGCGATTATTGCAATTCTGCCGGCATTTGTTTCAACTTGGGGTGTATCAGGTCGGTTTGCTCAGTTTTTTGGCGGTACAAGTTTATTGATCATAGTTGGAGTAGCTTTAGATACACTTCAACAAATAGAATCACATTTACTCATGAGACATTATGATGGTTTTATGAAATCAGGAAAAGTTAAAGCAAGAAGATAGTTTTGTGATTCATATAAAAACAAAAAAGGAAATAGATTTTATTCGTGAAAGTTCTAGAATTGTTGCAGAAACTTTGCAGTTGTTGAAAAAAAAGGTGAAACCAGGAATTACAACTTTAGAGCTTGATCATGTTGCTGAAGACTATATCTTAAGTAATAATGCTATTCCTGCTTTTAAGGGTTATTCTCAGGGAGGAAACTCGATTGATTTCCCGGGTTCAATATGTACTTCAATCGATGAGCAAGTAGTGCATGGAATTCCCGGAGGAAGAGTACTTAAAGAAGGTGAAATCATTTCACTCGATGTTGGTGTAAAAAAAAATGGTTATTTCGGAGATGCAGCACTAACTGTTGCGGTTGGAAAAGTTTCTGAAGAGAAAATGAGACTAATGGACATAACAGAAAAATCACTTTATGTCGGAATAGAGCAGGCAAAAGTTAATAATAGAATCCATGATATATCTGCCGCTGTGCAAAAATTTGTTGAAGAAAATGGTTTTTCGGTAGTACGAGATTTATCTGGCCATGGAGTCGGGAAATATTTGCATGAAGATCCTTCAGTCCCAAATTATGGCAAGGAAGGTACTGGTCCAAAATTGAAAAACGGAATGACTATTGCGATTGAGCCCATGGTTAATTTAGGTCGATTTGATGTTAGAACTCTTTTTGATGGATGGACTGTTGTCTCAACTGACGGTTTACCGTCAGCACATTTTGAACATACAATTTTGATAACGGATACTAATCCAGAAATATTGTCGGTGTGCTAATGGCTAAACAAGGCCCAATTAAAGTTGATGGAGTTGTCTCTGAAACATTACCCAATGCTCACTTTAAGGTTAAATTGGATAATGGCCATGAAATTTTAGCCCATATTTCCGGAAAAATGCGAATGCATTTTATTAAAATTTTAGTTGGAGATAAAGTTTCGATTGAATTATCTCCTTATGATTTAACAAAAGGTAGGATAACCTACCGGTACAAGTAGCGGAGAAAGAAATGAAAGTTCGTTCATCGGTTAAAAAGATTTGTGATAATTGTAAAATTATAAAACGCAAAGGTGTTGTTAAAGTTATTTG
>JAJXTM010000138.1 GCA_021783875.1 Bacteroidota bacterium | reverse complement strand
GTCACCAATGAAAATTTATCCCGCTCCGCATTATACTATGGGCGGTCTGTGGGTCGATTATAATTTGATGAGTACCGTTCAGGGACTATTCGTTTTAGGTGAAGCAAATTTCTCTGATCACGGAGCCAATAGACTCGGAGCTAGTGCATTAATGCAGGGATTGGCTGACGGTTATTTCGTAATTCCTTATACAATCGGTAATTATTTAGCGACTTCTAAGTTTTCAAAGGTCTCTATCGATAATGATTCATTTAAAAAAGATGCCGCTGGGGTTGAAGATCGTGTAAAGAAATTACTTTCTATCAAAGGAAATAAAACTGTTGATGAGTTCCATAAAAAATTAGGAAAATTAATGTGGAACAAAGTCGGCATGGCTAGAAATGAAAAAGGACTAAAAGAAGTTATTACGGAAATTCAAGAACTTAGAGTCGATTTCTGGAAAAATGTTACTGTGGTCGGTCAAGCCGATGACCTAAACCAAACATTAGAACGCGCCGGCAGAGTTGCTGACTATCTTGAGCTGGGAGAACTAATGGCTGTTGATGCCCTCCATAGAAATGAATCCTGCGGGGGTCATTTTAGAGAAGAATACCAAACTGAAGAAGGTGAAGCTAAACGCGATGATGAAAATTTCCGCTATGCCGCTGCTTGGGAATTCGAAAATTCCGGGAAATGGAATCTTCACAAAGAAGAACTTGAATTTGATTATGTTAAATTAGCCCAGAGGAGTTATAAATAATGAATGGGAATAATTTGAATTTAAAATTAAAAATATGGAGACAGTCTTCTCCTAATTCTGTTGGCGCTTTTAAAGATTATTCAGTATCGGTTTCTGCCGATACTTCATTCCTCGAAATGCTCGATGAATTGAATAATGATCTTGAAAAAAAGAACGAACTGCCCGTTGTTTTCGAAAGTGATTGCCGTGAAGGGATTTGCGGAACTTGCGGTCTTGTTATCAATGGTCAACCCCACGGCCCAATTCCTAAAATTGCTACCTGCCAGCTTCATATGAGGCATTTTAAGGATGGCGATACAATTTATATCGAACCCTTTAGAGCTAAAGCTTTCCCTGTTATTAAAGACTTGGCTGTTGATCGATCCGCTTTCGATAAGATTATTCAAGCCGGAGGCTATATCTCGGTTAATACAGGAGGAGTTCCTGATGCAAATGAAATTCCGATTAATAAAAATATTTCATCCGAAGCTTTTGATTCTGCTGCTTGTATCGGCTGCGGCGCTTGTGTAGCTGCTTGTAAAAATGGCTCCGCTATGCTTTTTGTATCGGCTAAAGTCTCACAGTTTGCCTTATTACCCCAAGGACAGCCGGAAAGAAAAGAACGCGTTGAAGCTATGGTCGCAAAGATGGATGAGATGGGTTTCGGGAGCTGTACTAATACCTATGCTTGCGAAGCTGAATGCCCGAAGGGTATTTCAGTAAGAAATATTGCGAGACTTAACCGTGAGTTTTTTATTGCATCCTTAACTTCACAAGCTAATAACGAATAAATCCCTTTCGGATTTGCTCAAGATCTAAAATCCCGATATGTTTAATCGGGATTTTTTTGTTTAATAATTTATTCTCAGAGAATTATATGTTTGATAAAGAAATTAAGTTTATTACCGACCTTAGCTTAAATAAAGTAAAGAAATTCGGCTCTTTCTTTACTTTTGAAAAATTATTAACAAGCGATGTTCATCCAGCAATAATTAAATATATCTCCGCTGAACTGGATTTTTTAATTTATGAAGATAGACGAAAATTGCTGCAAGATTCTGTATTCGATTATTCCGGTTCGGAAATATCTAAGCATTTTGAAATCATCTCTGAAGAAATAAAGAAAAATAAAAAGATTTCTTTTGAGGATATGAAAAAATTAATGCTCCAGGCTGTTTCTTTTAATATTAACTTCCTTTTACGCCCACGATGGTCTTTGCTAAAACATTCATTTAATGAATCGGATAAAAGATCGTTCGATGAACTAAATCTTGCCTTCAATTATATTTATTTCTATGATTACCTTAAAAACATTTTTTTTGCATATCTTACAAAAAGAAAATTAACCGGTTTAAGTATTATTGAGTTTGAATCAATCCTTGTAAAAATCGATAAAGAACTTTTTGCAAATCAACCCGAAAAATTTTTAGATAATGCTGCTTTTTCAATTGCCGAATTTTTTAATGAAGGTGAAGTAAATAAAACAAAAATTGTTCCTGCTTATTATGAATTATTCCTTAAAGAAAAGAATTTAATCGAATATCAATTCAAAATTAGAAGTTTCTTGCAGGCAGACCTGAATCAGGCTATTAATGTTGAGGATTTTAGGAAAGTATTATTCTCGAAGTCTCAATTGGATATCCCGGATTCTTTTAAAGAAGAAATGGAAAATGAAAAAAATGAATTGCTGCTGAATTCTCAAATTGAAAAAGAAACTGCTATTACAAATGAAGAAAAAATTATAACTACTCCGACTGATAATAAAGATATTATAAATGAACCCATAATTGAAACTAAAACAGAAATAAACAGAACCGAAATAACCAAAACTGTAAAAGGAAAGCAAAAGGAAGAGAATATTAAAAATGAAGAAATTGAGGAAGACCTTTTGTCTATCTATGACTCTGAACTAAAATCAATAGAAGAAGAACTTAATGAGATAAAGTCCGATATGCATGATTTTGACTTTGAAATAGTCGATGAATCTCAAAATATTGAGGAAGAAAAGGAATCCGATATTAACATGGTTCCTGAAAAAACTAATGACTTTAGTAAAGTAGATGATTTTGAAGATGAGAATATTATCAATTTGGAAAGTGAGAATCTTGAGAAGGATACACCTCTATATGAGAAACCGGAAATCGGGAAAAAAAGTGTTAAACGTATGGATAAAGATCCGCTAGAATATCTAAGTAGAAAAGATATTAGGAAAATTACTGCTGAGGTGTTTAATGAAGACCGGGATGATTTCGAAAATACAATCGAAAAAATTTCAGAGTGTATTTCTTATGAAGAAGCAACTGAAATTTTGAAAACTGTGTTTCTGACTTACCGGGTAAACCCCTATTCGAAAGAAGCTGTTACATTAACTAACGCTATTTCAAATTATTTTGATCAGGTATAATAATGTTTATTGATTATGCAGAAATTGAACTGGCATCCGGTAAAGGAGGAGACGGCGCCGTTACTTTCAGAAGAGAAAAGTATGTCCCCAAAGGAGGACCTTCCGGAGGAAATGGCGGCAAAGGCGGAGATATTATTATTGAAGCTCATCATAACCTTTCAACATTACTCGATTTTAAATACAAAAGACATTATAAAGCTGGAAAAGGAGATAACGGTGCCAGCGCTTTGAAAGATGGTAAAAACGGCGAGGATATTATTATTAAGGTTCCGGTTGGCACAATTATTAAGGATTCCGAAACCGGGAAAATTATTTTTGACCTTGATGAAGATAACAAGCACTTTATTGTTGCAAAAGGCGGGAAGGGTGGTAAAGGGAATAGCAATTTTGCCACTCCTACAAACCAAACTCCGCGATTTGCTGAGCCCGGAATACCTGGCGAGGAAAAAAAAATTATTCTCGAACTTAAACTAATTGCTGATGTAGGTTTAGTTGGTTTTCCTAATGCCGGAAAATCAACATTAATCTCAACTATTTCTTCTGCTAAACCTAAAATTGCTGACTATCCTTTTACCACTTTAGAACCTAATTTAGGTATAGTTAGATATAAGGATTACCAAAGCTTTACTGTTGCTGATATCCCCGGCATAATTGAAGGTGCCCACGAGGGAAAAGGATTAGGACATAAATTCTTAAGACATATAGAGCGGACTAAAATTCTGCTTTTTCTTATCGATATCACTTCTGATAATTTTCAGCGTGATTTTAATATCTTGTATAATGAATTGAAAAGTTATAGCCCAAAACTTGCAGAAAAGAAAAAAATTATTTCACTTACTAAAATTGATTTGCTTGAAGAAGACAAGTTAAAAAAAATATCTAAAAAGAAAATTAAAAATGCTGATTCGCCTGTAATACTCTTTTCTTCAGCTACTAAACAGGGAATTCCTGAGCTGCTTGATTATTTATGGCAGGCGCTAAAGACCTGAATTTTTGTTATTATTTCAATTATTTATATATTTGATATCTTAAATTTTAAAAGGCGGGGTAGCTCAGTTGGTTAGAGCAGTGGAATCATAATCCACGTGTCGGGGGTTCGAATCCCTCCCCCGCTACGATTTTTATAGGAGTAGTTTATGTATAGTTTTTTGGTCATTTTATCGACGATTATCTCTGTTTTTTTAATGATAATTATTCTTATGCAGGCTAGCAAAGGAGATGGTTTATCCGGTACTTTCGGTGCTGGCGGTGCGGCTATGGGCTCAATGTTCGGCACTAGAAGAACAGCTGACTTTTTAAGTAAAGCTACCTGGTGGTTGGGCGGATCATTAGCTGTATTGGCAATAGTTATTAACCTGTTTTTTTTACCGGGTCAATCAACTGCAAGCCAACGTGAAAATATTATTCAAAAATCCGGCAGACAAGAAATTCCCCAAACTCCAAGTTTACCTCCTCAAACAACTGCTCCGGTTCAACAAACTAATACCCCGGCGAAATAAGAAAATATTTTAAAATTAATTGACCCCTGTATTATTTACAGGGGTTTTTTATTTTGTATCTGCTAAGTACTCAACTATCTTATTCTCAATTCCTCTGAAAAAATTCGCTCCGTAATCTTTATAATTAAATAATATACTGACAATTAAATCATTCCCGCTAGACTTTGTAAGATAACCGGAAAGAGATGAAACTCCTGATAATGTGCCTGTTTTCCCGTGAAAGTGATTTTCTGCGGATGATCCTATCATACGGTATCGTAAGGTGCCGTCTACTCCTGCGATGCTTAATGAACTTATAAAGTCATTGAAATTTTTCTTATCAAAATACATCTTTTCTAACACTCCGGTTATTGCATCGACTGTTACTATATCATACCTGGATAGACCGGATCCGTCTACTAGTGATGTGTTGTCCGAAAAAATTCCGTTGTCTTTGATGAATTTCATCACTGCCTGAGTTGAATAGAAAGCATTACCTTGTTTCTTTATGTAAACAGCGCCGATTGTCTTGAATAAACACTCCGCTAAAAAATTATCGCTATGTTTATTAATAATTTTTATTAGATCTTTTAATAATATGCCGGAATCACTTAGCAATATTGATTTTTCCGGGGCTATTCCTTTATCTGCTATTCCATTGACACTAATTCCTGCACTTATTAAATCTCTTTTGAGCATTTGTGCTGCAAATAAAGGCGGATTTGTAACGTTTCTGAAAACGTTCTCATACCTTGTTCTATATCTTCTTCCGTGTTTAATTCTGACTTTTTCCCGCACCATCATTCTATTTCGATCCAATACCAGAGCAGAAATCGGCGGCAAACTTACATTGTCGGTCTCGTCATTTATCCAGTCATCCCGGAAATAATCTTCATCAAAATATGAATCGTCTCCTATAATATTACCTTGTATTTTTTTTATGCCTTTATCCTTTAATTCCCTAATCATTTCCTTTAAGTCTTGTTCTGAAAACACAGAATTACCGTAGCCTTTGATATAAAGATCTCCGAATAATGTCCCGTTTTTTATATGCCCCGCGGTTAATAATTTAGTGTATAACTCATAATTAGCGCCCATCAGGTTTAAGGCAGTAGCTGTCGTAAATAACTTTGTGTTTGAAGCAGGAATCATTGCCTTGCTGGAATTTATGCTGTAAATAGTATCCTGCGTCTGAGGGTTATATATTAATATTGCAGCCGAAACATTGCCGGGCAATTTTGTAAGCAGTTCATTGATCCTATTTTTTAGTTCATCATTTGAACTGCAGAAAGAACTCGAAATAGTGAATATTATTAATAAAAATATATTTTTTATCATTTGCTGAATTAAACTCCTGCTGTTTTTCCGGTTTGTTATATAAGCTTCCATTGTTATTTTAGGGAAGCAATTAATACCATCATTTAGAATCTAAAATTGTTCGTTGCCAAAGACGAAATGTAAATATAAAATTTATACGCGGAAATAAAAGTCTTTCAAATAATATTTAATAAAAATAACCTATAAGGAATTAAAATAGAATGCCAAAAGGAAAAACACTTCAAAAAGCTTATGAAAATATTGATTTTCTAAATTCGGCAGATGCAAGAATTCTTAGAATAATCTCTGAATTTTTGGAACCTCAATCAGAATTCAGGCGGCATAAGATTGTCGACACAATAGTGTTTTTTGGCTCCGCAAGAATTAAATCAAAAAAAGAAGCTGCTGCGGAATTAAACAATTTTAAAACTATTAATCCTAAAACTACTCCGGGTCTGGCAGAAAAATTGAGAAAAGCTCAGGTACAATTAAGAATGTCAAAATATTATGAAGATGCCGTTGATTTATCTAAAAAGCTTACTAATTGGTCTCTAAATTTACCTACTTCTGCTAATCGCTTTATTATATGCTCCGGTGGCGGTCCCGGGATTATGGAAGCAGCTAATAAAGGAGCTAAATTAGCCGGCGGATATTCCATAGGTCTAAATATAAGCCTCCCTTTTGAGCAATTCGTAAATAAATATGTCTCTCAAAATTTAAGTTTTGAATTTCATTATTTTTTTATGAGAAAATTTTGGTTTGCCTATTTGGCAAAATGTCTAATAGTTTTTCCGGGCGGATTTGGCACTATAGATGAGTTTTTTGAAATATTAACCTTGGTGCAGACAAAAAAAATAAAGAAAAAACTTTTACTTGTTGTTTATGATGAAAAATATTGGAAGAGTATTATTAATTTTAACGGCTTAATTGATAACGGTGTAATTAATCAGGAAGATATGAATAATTTATCATTTTGTAATACTGTAGATGATGCCTTTAACGTTATTGTCAAGCAT
>JAJXTM010000137.1 GCA_021783875.1 Bacteroidota bacterium | reverse complement strand
TTTTCAAACAGAAAAAATATTTCAAAGAATAAATTCGATTATGCTATTATTTCTTATCCGGACTTTTTAATTGCACTTATAATTTTTTTTTCGGGAATTTCCAATAGAATCGGAACCGGATTCCGCTGGTATTCATTTTTATTTAATAAAAGAGTATTTGTTCACCGGAAATACGCATCAAAGCACGAAGCAGAATTTAATGTGGATTTATTAAAAGAATTAAATATTCATGAAGAAATTTCTCCTTCTCATGTTTCATTTGATTTGCCGTTAACAGACAACGATAAAATCGAAGCTAAAGAATTTTTATTAAGAAGCGGAATTAAAAAGGACAGACCGATAATTATAATTCATCCCGGGAGCGGGAATAGTTCGGTTGATTTGCCGAAGGAAAAATTTAAGGAACTAATTAATTTAATAAATTCAAATTTAGATGCTCAGATTATTATAACCGGAAGCAAGGATGAGAAAGATTTATGTAATGAATTAGTCATTTCAGACAAGATAAAAAACTTTGCAGGTTATTTTAGTCTAAGGCAGCTGACCGCAATAATAAATGAATGTGATATTTTTATATCAAATTCGACCGGACCTTTGCATATAGCTGCTGTCTTAGGCAAGAATGTTTTAGGATTTTATCCTAAAATTTTATCTTGTTCCGCAAAAAGATGGGGACCATATTCGGATAGAAGTACAGTTTTTGTTCCTGAAATTAATTGCGAATCATGTACAGTCGGAAAATGCATAAAGTTAAATTGTATGTCCTCCATAAATATTGCGGATGTTTTTGCAAATATTTTTAATATTTTTGAATCTATAGTTAAAAACGGAGATAATAATGCGTAAATATCTTAATGTTGTAAACTTTATTTTAATATTAATCATTATAAGTTTTTATTCAGGAGCATTTAGTATTGCCGGAGATAAGTTCCGCAAATTACAAAACAATGCTTTTGTTGTCGGTGAAAAATTGACTTTCGCAGTAAAATATGGATTTGTTACAGCGGGCATAGCAACTATGGCAATACCAAGTATTAAAAGAATAAGCGGACGCGAAGTATATAATATTACTTTTGATGTGAGTTCCGTACCGAGTTTTGATTGGATTTATAAAGTGCGTGACCATTATGAAACTTATATGGATGTAGAGGGATTATTTCCCTGGCGTTTTGAGCAGCATATCCGCGAAGGCGGATACAGCCGAGATTTTTCAGCATTTTTTGATCAGCGTAACGATAAAGCAAAAACTACGGGAGGTGAATATAAAATTCCCAAATATGTTAACGATATTGTCTCAGCTTTTTATTATGCAAGAACTTTTGATTATTCAAAAATGAAGGTAAATGATTTTATCCATTTAAAAAACTTTTATAAGGACTCTGTTTATAACCTTGATGTAAAATATATCGGAAAAGAAAGAGTAACCGTTGCAGCCGGAACATTTAACTGCATTGTAGTTGAACCAATAGTTCAAAAAGGCGGTTTGTTTAAAAGCGAAGGCAGTATTTTTGTTTGGCTAAGTGATGATAACCTGAAAATACCGATTAAGGTAAAGACTAAAGTGGTAATTGGTTCTATTGATGCAGACTTAACCAGCTATCAAGGATTGGCGGGACCCTTAACTTCGAAGGAAAAAAGTTGAAAGTTACAAGTTCAAAGTTACAAGTTAAGAGGAAAAGGAAAAAAGTTGAAAGTTACAAGTTCAAAGTTACAAGTTAATTTGAAAGACAAAAAATAAACGTAGATACTTTAGATAATTATGATTGATTTAGATAAGGAAACCCCGGAAAATAATTTTAATGAATTCATTGATCCATCTTTAAGGAAAATTCATCCTCGAATATCCCCTATTACTGCTGCATTTATAGGGCTTTTCGGTGGATTTTTTCTTTATCAGGTTATCGGCGGGTTTTTAACACTTGCTATCTTTGGATTCGACTTAAAAAATTCATCTGTTCAAGGATTAAGATTAATGACCATGGCGGGACAAATCTTATTTATCCTTCTACCGGCTCTTGTATTTTCTAAATGGTTTTATGAAGATGTATCGGAAATTATCAGATTTCGTTTTCCGCGTTGGGAAGAAATATTGCTATTCACTTTGGGAATAGTAATTCTTACTCCTTTACTTCAATATTATCTATCGATACAAACCTTTTTTATTGATAAATGGGCGAACACTTTTCAGTTCGTTCACAATATTAAGAATGCTCTTGATAAATTAAATGACCTAATGGACAAATCATACGGAAATTTACTTTCTGTTCATTCAGTTTTTAGCGGCATTGTTGTAGTAATTGTAGTTTCAATTATTCCGGCGCTTTGTGAAGAGGTGATGTTCAGGGGTTTTATTCAAAGGAGCTTCGAGTTTAGACTTAAACCAATCTGGGCGGCGTTAATAACTGCAATATTTTTCGGAGTATATCATTTTAACCCTTACGGATTATTACCACTAATTATGCTCGGATTTTACTTCGGTTATGCGGCTTATATGAGTAAATCTATTTTTGTTCCCATGTCGCTTCATTTTTTTAATAACTTTACTGCCGTTATTTTTTATTTTATCTTTGGCGAAGATGACGTGCTGAATAGTTCAATAAATAAAAATTTCGACTTAAATTCATCGCTATTGATTTTGATTACGCTCATAATACTATTCGGCGTTGTCATATACTTAATTAACAAATATTATGCGAAAGCTAAATCTAATTAGGAGGATTTATGGCAATATGTCCAAAATGCGATTTTGAATATGAAGAAGGGATTACTATTTGTCCGGATTGCGGTTCAGCATTGGTAGATGAAAAATATTTTATAAAACCAGAGGAATGGACGGAAAAAAATTGGGAAGTCGTCTATACATCAAACTATGAATACGAAGCTGAAATGATCCGAGATAATCTTGAAGGCGCCGGAATTTCTGCAACAGTGCTTTCGCAAGCTGATAGAAATTTCCCTGCAGTAGGAGACTTATCCATAGTTAAGCTACTTGTAAACAAAAAAGATGTACAAGCAGCGTTAAATTTTATTCAACAATTGAAAAAGAGTACAGACGAAGAGGATACGGAATAAAAATGAAATTAGGCAATACTGCTAAACGAATCCTTGTTTCGGTTGTTTCTATTCCCATTATTTTAGCAGCCTGTTATACCGGAAAAATATTTTTTTTTATTTTAGTTTTAGGAATTGCTCTGCCCTCCTTTTATGAATTTCATTTTTTGGCAAATGCAAAAAATGCAAAAGTGAATTTAATAATCGGGGAAATAATAATTTTTCTTCTTCTTTTAAATAATATAATACATTATATAAATTATTTTGATTTCTTTATCGGAGTAGTTTTTATTATTTCATTAATTGAATTATTCCGGAACGACGGTTCTGCCATATTAAATATCGGAGCGACTTTTCTCGGAATATTTTATATCGGATTATTTTCAGCATCGATACTTGGAATCAGAGAATTTTATACAGCAAATCAAGCGTTATATTATCGCGGCGGTTATTTAATAATTTCAATTTTAGGTTCAATATGGATCTGTGATTCCGCCGCATTTTTTGGAGGCACAGCTTTAGGCAAGCATAAAATATTCCCCCGAATTAGTCCAAAGAAGAGCTGGGAAGGTTCTATTTTTGGATTTATATTTGCAATTCTATCGATGATTTTAGCGCATTTGTTTTTATTAACTTTTTTACCGTTATCTGAAATAATTATTATCGGAATTATAATCGGAGTTATCGGGCAATTCGGAGATTTTGTAGAATCTTTATTTAAACGTGATGCCGGTTTTAAGGATTCTTCAGGATTGATTCCGGGTCACGGCGGAGTATTTGACAGGTTTGATTCGCTGCTATTTTCCGCTCCGGTAATATTACTTACCCTTAAATATTTTGCCAGATAGCATTCTAAATGAAAAAAAACAATAAGATTAGTGTAATAACACTCGGCTGTTCCAAAAACACAGTTGATTCCGAAAGATTGATGAATCAGATTAAATTAAACAATTTGATTCTGACCGATAATCCAGAGGATGCGGGAACAGTTATTATTAATACTTGCGGTTTTATTGAAGCAGCCAAAGAAGAATCGATAAACACAATCTTAAATGCGATAGCGTTAAAGAAAGAGGGTAAGCTAAATAAAGTTATAGTTGCCGGCTGTCTTTCTGAACGATATGAAGAAGAGCTTAAAAGGGAAATAGGCGATGTCGATGCTTTTTTCGGTACTGAGAAATATGAAGGGATACTACATGAGTTAGGCGGTGAATTAAAATATGAATTACTCGGGGAAAGAGTCATAACAACGCCTTCACACACAGCCTATTTAAAAATATCAGAAGGCTGTGATCATCCCTGCTCCTTTTGTGCGATTCCTATTATGCGGGGCGGTCATAAATCAATACCAATCGATAAGTTAATAGAGGAAGCCGGATTTCTTACACGTAACGGAGCGAAAGAGATAATAATTATTGCTCAAGACACAACCGACTACGGCAGAGATTTATATGGTGTTCCCTCTTTAGCACAGCTTTTATCGAAATTGAGTAACGTTCCCGGAGTCGAATGGCTAAGACTAATGTATGCATATCCTTCAAATTTTCAAGATGAAGTTATAGAAGAAATAGCTTCCAATCCCAAAATTTGTAAATATATTGATATACCTCTTCAGCATATTTCCGACAGTGTATTGAAATCAATGAGAAGAGGAGTCACCTCCAAGCGCACTAAAGAATTACTTATAAAGCTAAGAGAAAGAATCCCGGGAATTACAATTCGAACTACATTCATTGCCGGTTATCCAAATGAAAAACAAAGTGATTTTGAAGAGCTTTGTGAATTTATTAAGCAAATAAGATTTGATCGAATCGGAGTTTTTACTTATTCAGTCGAAGAAAATACTTCAAGTTTCATTTTAGGAGATCCAATACCGGAAAAAGAGAAACAAAGAAGAAAAGATATATTGATGGAGATTCAGAAAGGCATATCTCTGGATATAAACAAGACTTTTGTGGGCAGCAAAATCAGAGTTTTAGTTGAAAGCAAAGAAGGGGAATTTTATATTGCCCGGTCATATCGTGACGCACCCGAAGTTGACGGAGAGATATTGATACCTATTGACGAAAGAGAAATTACTTTGGGCAAATTTTATACTGTTGAGATTTTTGATTATAATGATTATGATATTTACGGACGTTTTTCTGATTAAGCATAAATTTGGACATGAAAAAGTATTTTTTAATTTTCTTTTTATTAATCAGCATTCCGAGAATTTATTCACAAATAGAAAATTCAACCGAACAAATATCTCAGGAAAACCGCACCAAGTTTTTTGAGAATCTACTCAACTTCTCCTCCGGCAAACTGAATTTAACCCGTGTAGACGCATATATTCAGATACCATATACTACAGTGCAATTCGTAAAAATAGACACCGGATTTAGCGGGAACTACACGATTACCATATCGGTTTTTGATGAAAACAAAGATAGGTTAATTTTAGAAAAATCCTGGACCGATAAATTATTCTGTAAAGAATTCAGTGAAACAGTATTAAATAAAAATTATAATTTGGACTTTAAGTCATTTGACTTAAAGCCCGGGAAGTATTCCATCCGCACTTCATATTATGACAATAATTCCAAAGCAGAATATCCATTTGAAACTATATATTCCGTCCGGGATTTATCGGGTAAGCCAGCAATTAGCGATATAATGATATTGCAAAAACGAACAGAAAAAAGCGGGAAAAATTTAATCAGACCGAACGTATCCGGAAATGTTTCTACTTTAGTTGACGGACTACCTATTTTTTACGAAATCTATTCAGATAAAAATGAACCGGTAAAAATTAATTATCAAATTTCAGATAATAGGGACAAAATAATATTTAAGGATGAAATACAAAGGAACATTGATTCCGGAAAAACTCAAATATTTTATACACTTCGTGACAGTAGTTTCAGTGTAGGTCATTATATGCTGGAAATCCGGATTAAGAATGCTGAAAACCATTTGCTTACCACAATTGAAAGACCGTTTTTTTCACAATGGATAGGATTGCCGACATCAGTTAAAGATTTAGACAAAGCAATTAATCAGCTTGTTTATATTGCCTCAACATCTCAAATAAATTTTATTAAAGACGGTAAAAGTAAAGAAGAAAAGCTAAAGAGATACATTGCGTTTTGGAAATCGGTAAATCCCTCTCCGAACAGTGATGATAATGTAATTTTCAATGAATACTACGGACGAATCGAATATGCAAACGAACATTTTTCCCGTTATTACGAAGGATGGAAAACTGATATGGGAATGGTTTTTATATTATTAGGCGCTCCAAGCAATGTTGACAGGCATCCATTTAATATTGATTCAAAGCCGTTCGAAGTTTGGCAATATTACAATTTAGACGCAAGTTTTGTTTTTGTAGATGAAACCGGTTTTGGCGATTACAGGCTGATTACTCCTTTGACAGGAGATCTTTATCGTTTCAGGAGATAATTTTATTTCAAGAAATTATTATTATAAATATTGACGAAAATGATTTTAACAGTAACAATAAATCCTCTTCTTGAAAGAAGATACAAGTTTTCTAAAATAAAAATTAACAGTGAGAACCGGCAAGGCAAAAACGAAATAAGAGCCGGCGGTAAGGGAATAAATGTAAGCCGACAGCTTAATTTATTAAACTGCGATAATGTTGCCTTAACATTTTTGGGAGGAAGTAACGGCAGGATTTTAAAAGATATTTTAATTAAAGAAAATATAAAAGTCACCTCAATCAGAACTCAAAGTGCCACCAGAGACTGCAGTTTAATATTTGAAGAATCATCCGGTGAAATCACTACATTTTTTGGTGAAAACTCCATTATCTCGGATGCTGAAGTAGAAGAGTTTAAATTCAAAATGGACAAGATGATACAAAACTGCGAAATAGTTGTTTTCTCAGGAAGT
>JAJXTM010000136.1 GCA_021783875.1 Bacteroidota bacterium | reverse complement strand
CTATAGGATTAGGTTTATCATTTTCATTGTAAGGACCTGATTTTCCGTCAAAGACATAATCCGAAGAGATATGAATTAGATGTGCATCTATTATGCGTGCCGATTCGGCAAGATATTCAACGCCTTTTACATTAATCTTCCACGCTAATTCGCGTTCAGTTTCGCTTTTATCAACGTTAGTATATGCAGCTGCATTTATGATAACATCGGGATAAAAATCGAATATTATCTTTTTAATTTCATCTCTTTTGGAAATATCGCATGAAATATAGTCGACATTTTCAAAAAGAGGCAGCTCTTCAACTGAGCAGCAGAGCAGCTCAATACTTTGCTTACCGGAAAAGAATTCAACAATGCGCAGTCCTAGCATTCCATTAGCGCCAATTAAGAGAATTCTTTTTTTAATTATATCGTGTGAAAACATCTTTTTTTAAATTCTTAAATTTATTTACTTCATCATATAAAACCGAACATCCTGCAGCAATATTTGCCAGTTTTAGAGCATTTCCTATATTTTTTGTTTTAATATAAGAATAAAAAAATACTGACCCAAAAACATCACCGCATCCGATTTTGTTTTTAGCTTCAACTTTAATTGCAGGTACAAACATAGAAATTATTTCTCTTTTTTGAAGAGAAAAAATACGGGCACCATTTTCACCTTTAGTTAGGATAAAATTTTTGACCCCGCATGCAAGTATTTCTTTTACAATTGACAACTCATCATCTAAATTAAAAAGAGTTTTTATTTCATTTTCATTTGACTGAAGAATATCTATTGACTCCGCCCACTCGTTAAATTGAGGTATTAATCTAAAATTTCGCCGTAAATTTTCATCAAGACCTCTTGATAATGTATGAACGTCTAAAAATATTGTTCCATTATAATTTTTTCTGATTTGCTTAAGCTGCTCAAGAGAGAGATCAAAACCGGTAATCATATTAATTAAAATTCCGTCAAAATCATTCAGGTTATCTAATCTTACTTCCAATTTAGAAGTAATATTTTCATAGGTTTCCCCGCGTTCTTTATTATCATGCACATTCAAATAAACCTTTGGAATTCTTTCCACAGTCATCATGTATTTTTTATCAAACTTTTCATAAACATCCGAGAAGAGATTGTAATTATCGTTTTGAATATATGTATTCAGAAAAATTTCATCATCATCATCTTTAAAATTAAGTAATGCAAGAGCAGAGTAAAATATTCCGCCCGGTTTAATGAAATTTTTTCCGTTATAATGAATATGATCTAAGACTGAATGTCCGATAATTAAATATTTCATGTCTTTAAATGGTTATAATTTCAATATTTGAACTTTTCATTGAGGTATAACAATACTTATTAGTAAATTTGTCTATATTTTTACAAAAAATATTATAAAATCAAAGTTACATAAATTAGGAAACTATGAAAATAGGAATAACCTGCTACCCTACATACGGCGGAAGCGGAGTAATAGCAACCGAGCTTGGAAAAGAATTAGCTTTAAAGGGACATCAAATTCATTTTATTAGTTATGCGATACCATTTAGACTGACCGATTATGTCGAAAATATATTTTTCCATGAAGTTGAAATGTCCAATTATCCGTTATTTGAATTTCCGCTATATAGTTTGGCGCTTGCAAGTAAAATGTCTGAAGTAGCAAAATATGAGAAATTAGATTTGCTTCATGTCCATTACGCTATTCCTCATGCGAGCAGTGCATATTTAGCAAAACAAATTCTAAAAGAATCTCAAGATTTGAAAATAGTGACAACACTTCACGGTACTGATATAACACTTATCGGACTTGAACCATCGTTTTTACCTTTGGTAAAATTTAGTATTGAGCAAAGCGACAGTGTAACGGCAGTGTCGCGTTTCTTAAAAGAAAAAACATCTACGAATTATTCAATCGAAAAAGAAATTGATGTTATTCCAAATTTTGTTGACACAAACTTTTACAAACCCGAGAATGCCTGCAACTTTAGGAATCATGTTGCTCCAAAGGGTGAAAAAGTTTTAATCCACACTTCAAATTTTCGTCCGGTAAAAAGAGTCCCGGATACAATTCGCATTTTTGAAAAAGTAGTAAAAGAGATACCGTCAAAACTGCTTTTAGTCGGAGACGGACCTGACCGATCTGAATGCGAAAGATTATGCCGGGAGTTAAATCTTTGTGAGCACATAAAATTTTTAGGTAAACAGGAAGCGCTTGTAGAATTACTTAACGCAGCAGATATATTTTTAATTCCTTCGCAATCTGAAAGTTTCGGCCTTGCAGCGCTTGAAGCTATGGCTTGCGGGCTGCCTGTGGTTGCTTCAAGTGTCGGCGGATTGCCTGAATTAGTAAAGCATAATGAAACCGGATTCATTGCGGAGATAGGAGATATTGACAGAATGGCAAAGTATGTAATTGATCTATTATCAAATGATAAGAAGTATCAAATATTTTCTGAAAATGCCAGGAACCGGGCAGTAAATTTATTTGATAAATCGAAGATTATCCCTATTTACGAACAACATTATGAAAATGTTTTAAACTCCTAAAGAATAGGCAAAGATAAAAGAAAAAAAGAATATTGATAAGACAATAAAATGAATATCTATTGTGCTGGACCGATAAAGGGCGATACAAGTTATCAAGTTTATTATAGAGATATAATCACATTTATTAGTTCTCTCGGACATATTGGATTCACAGAATTGAACGAAAATTTTAAACAGAAAAAGAAATTAAACGATAAACAGATTTTTGCAAGAGATATTAACTGGATAAAAAAAAGTAAAGTAATGATAGCAGAAGTTTCGGGACCAAGTCTCGGTGTGGGTTTTGAAATTTCTTTTGCATTATATAAGGTTAAGATACCGGTTTTGGCTTTATATAATAATAAAGCTGCAAAAATTTCTGCTATGATAAAGGGGGGCAATTCCAAATTACTTTTAGTAAAAGAATATTCTAATGATGCTTCTTTAAAAAAAATAATTTCTTCATTTTTAAAGAAATATGAGAAATAATTGACAGAAAGAACATTTATTACCGAATGGGTAGTTGAATTGTCTGAAAAGGGGTTAAAAGAATTTCCGGCTGATTTTTTATCGACTGACGATATTAAAACAGTAAACATTCCTAATAAAACTTTAGTAATCGGGCAGGAATTTTTTGGGAACTACGAAATATTATCCGTTGACGGACAGCAAGTCTATCATGCTTCTAATATTGATGAGGCAAAGTATATAATATATTCCAATAGGACTAAACCTCTTAGTGTGAAGATTCCGAATAATCCCGAATATATAAAAAAAACCTTACATCTATATAATGAATACATAGATTCAATAATAAAGCAAATTGAATCCCATTATAAAAAGAATTTTCACGAATCTAATAATTCGAATTATGTTATTAATGAAATATTCCGACACTTGAATTTAATTAGGCTATAAGCTTTTGATCCCCGTCAGTGAAAATATAAAATCATATTTAAACTCTTTATACGGGGAGAATGCTGCTTCCGGTTTTATTGATTTTATAAAGAGAAGACCGACACAATATATACGCATTAATACATTAAAAACAGATAAACCCATCCTTAGAAAACGGCTGCAAGAAGATTTTTCAATTATAACCGAAGAAATCGAATCAATACCGAATGCACTAAAAATAATATCGGGAAATGAACTTACGGGAAAAACTATTGAACATATAACAGGTCGGTATTATATACAGGGGCTATCCTCTATGATTCCGCCTTTGATTTTATCTCCGGGGGAAAATGATAAAACTCTTGACCTATGTGCCGCTCCGGGTTCAAAGACCACTGAAATCAGCGAGTTGATGAAAAACAGAGGAACTTTAGCGGCAAATGAGGTTGCTATGGACAGAGTCAAAATGCTAATATACAATATTGACAGAATGAATCTGATGAATACCGGTACTCTTCATTATAAAGGTGAATATTTAAGTAAATTATTCCCAAATTATTTTGATAAAATTTTAGTGGATGCCCCATGCAGCGGACTGGGTATAATGCAGAAAAAAGAAGAAGTAAGTAATTGGTGGTCACTTGACCGGGTAGAAAGATTAGGTGATTTACAAACGCGGTTACTTGTTGCAGCAATAAAAATGCTGAAAGCCGGAGGAGAATTAGTTTATTCGACATGCACATTAACGCCGGAAGAGAATGAATTTGTCATAAGTAAAATATTGGATAAATATCCTGTAGAGATTCAGGATATAGAATTACCTATTCAATCTCATGAAGCGCTATTACAATTCGGCAATATGAAATTCCATCCATCGATTTCAAAAGCCCGTAGAATTGTTCCTTGGGAAGTTGATTCGGACGGATTCTTTATAGCGAAGATCAAAAAGACCGGCGAAACAAATTCTCCCGGTTCATTTAATATAGCTGAAGGCGAAAAAAAATTTATTAATAGCAATCATAAAGATTTAAAGAAATTATTATCGGATACCGCAGAGAGGTTCGGAATTGACGATGAAATATTTTCTCAATATAAATACATAAAGAATCGAAATGATATTTTTTTTGCCGATAAACAATGGGAGATGGACAATCTTTCCGTTTTTGAAAGGATAGGAACAAATTTCGGAGTAATGGATAAAAGCGGGAGCATAACTTTAAATACTCAAGCTGCACAGGTACTTCAAAATTTCATTACAAAAAATATTTTTTATATTGAAACCCACGACGAACTAAAAAAATATCTTGAAGGCGGAATAATAAAAAGAACTTCTTCATTAAGCGGACAATGCGTTGTAAAATACCGCGATTTTATTTTAGGTACTGGAATTATTACAAATGACGGACTTAAGAGCCGTTTTCCCCGCGCTAAAAGAACCCAGAATATTTCTTACCTATAGATATTATTTTATTTCAAATATTTTCCATTCATAATTTCATTTATATTTTAATATTTTTATAAAAACAAAAATATTAATTATATGAATATTCAAATTTTCGGTACTAAAAAATGCAATGACACCAAAAAGACTCAGCGGTTTTTTAGCGAGCGGCAAATACCATATCATTTCAGAGATCTAACAGAAAAAGGCATTTCTAAAGGAGAATTAGAAAATATCCTGCGTTCTATTAGCATGGAAGAATTGTTTGATAAACAAGGGGCACAATTCAAAAAACGAAACATGCAGTTTATGGTCTATGATCTTGAAAAGGAGTTATTAAACGATTCCTTATTATTTAGAACCCCGATAGTCCGAAATGATAAAAATGCGACAGTAGGTTTTCAACCTGAAATTTGGAAAGAATGGATAAAAAACAGTTAATGGAAAGCAATTATTATAACCTTAAAGAGTTATTAGAAGAAGCAGAAATAAAACTGCCAGATTCTATTAAATCCTCCTTAGCAAAAAATATTTTAAAAACAGCTGAAAATATAATTTCAAGCGGTTATGATTCTATGATTGATAATTTAGTTTGGCATAAGTATTTGAATTTAACCAGACTTCCTCAATTTCTATTAAGCCTTAATTTACCGGAAGAGTCTTATCGGTGGGCAGAAACTGTTTTTAAAATTATAAGAATTTCAGATTATTCATTATTGAAACTTTTTGAGCAAAGGGTAAGTTCACATCCCGAGTACATACTTTTTTCACGATTTAACAGCGGAATAAGAAATAATTATTCATACAAAAAAATTTATTCCTCATTAAAATATATAGCTGCATCATTTTTAAAGTTAAAACAGTTCACACCGAAAGTCGCAATTTATTCAGAAAACTCCCTTGAGACAGCGTGCTGCGATTTAGCTTGTCTATCTTACGATATTTTTGTTTCTCCGCTGCATATTCATTTTAATATAGAAACTCTGACTTACATTTTTAATAAACTTTCATTTAATATTGTTGTTACAGACACAGAACCACGAATAGAAATATTAAAGTCTGTCCGTGAAAAAGCAGGTATAAATTTTACAATTGTGTATACAGGAAAACGCGGACTGGCGAAGGATGAGGGAGTAATTTCCTATACATCTCTGCTTGCAGAAATTGAGGAAAAGGAAATTAATACTATTCTTGATAATAGAGTAAAATTTAATCTTGATGACATATCTACTGTTATGTTTACATCAGGAAGTACCGGAATGCCCAAAGGCGTTGCTTTTACAAATTTTAATCTGATAACAAAAAGATTTGCCAGGGCTGCGGTTTTGCCAAAAGTGGGACAAGGAGAAACACTTCTTGCTTATCTTCCTTTATTCCATACTTTCGGAAGATTTTTTGAAATGCTTGGTTCAATATTTTGGGGCGGCAATTATATTTTTTCAAGTAAGAATGATATTGATTCATTAATTGATGAAATGCGTAAAGTAAATCCAACCGGACTCGTAAGCATTCCATTGCGGTGGAAGCAGATCTATGAAAGGTATCGAGAAGAAATTGACAACAAAAATAGCAGAGCTGCTAAAGATAAAGTTTTATCAAATATAGTCGGAACTAATTTACGATGGGGAATCTCGGCAGCAGGATATTTAGAACCAAAAGTTTTTAAAATGTTTAATTCTAACGGGGTTGACCTTTGCAGCGGCTTTGGAATGACCGAAGCTACCGGAGGAGTATGTATGACACTCCCCGGAAAATATGTAAGAGATTCCGTAGGTGTTCCTTTGCCGGGAGTAGAAATTAAGTTTTCCGATGAAGGGGAATTGCTTATTTCCGGGCCTTATATTGCAAAGTACTTGGACGATATTTCTGAAGGTAATAATAAACCTTATTGGCTATCAACAGGTGATTTATTCAAAGAAGATGAAAATCATCACTTATTTATTATTGACCGGGTAAAGGATATATATAAAAATAGCAAAGGACAAACCATAGCTCCGGCTTTTATTGAAAAAAAATTTGAGAATATTCCCGGTCTTAAACGAGCTTTCCTTGTCGGAGATATGAGACCATATAATACTTTATTAATTGTTCCGGATTTTAATGAGCCATTTATAATTAAAGCTAATTTGAAGGATAAACTAAAAGATTATTTTAGTTCCATTGTTTCCTCTGTTAATACAAATTTAAGCGCTTATGAACGAGTT
>JAJXTM010000135.1 GCA_021783875.1 Bacteroidota bacterium | reverse complement strand
ATTAAAAAAGTTAAATGAAGAAGAAGCGATTCTTATAGCTAAATTTGTTAAAAAATTATTGTCAGGGAGTAAAGCCGGAGCATTGGTAGTCAAAGATAAATCTGACTTAAACGGTTTACCGAAATCTGAACTTCAAGCTTATTCACAGTCGGCTAGTTCAAGCGGCCTTTCAGATCAGTGGCTTATTCCATTACAGAACACAACACAGCAGCCAGACCTTCAATTACTTAACAACCGTGAAACTAGAAAAAGACTATTCGAAAACTCATGGAACAGGAATGAACGAAATGACGAAAATGATACCCGCTTAGATATTGCACGTATTGTAAAAATCCGAGCCGAGAAAGCACATTTATTAGGATATCCTAATTATGCTGCATGGCGCCTAGAAAACCAAATGGCAAAAACACCTGAAGCTGTAGAAAAGTTCCTATCCGGCATGATTCCTGCGACAATTGCCAATGCACAAAAGGAAGCCTCAGATATTCAAAGTTATATAAATAAATCAGGTAAGAATTTTAAGTTAGAAGCGTGGGACTGGAATTATTATGCTGAGAAATTAAAGAAGGAACGCTTTAATTTAGATGAATCTCAAATAAGACCTTATTTTGTTCTTGATAATGTACTCGAGAAAGGAATATTTTATGAGGCTCATGAGTTATATGGATTAACTTTTAAAGAACTGCATAATATCCCTGTTTATCAGAAAGATGTCCGGGTCTTCGAAGTGTATGACAAAGATGGTTCACCACTAGCACTTTTTTATGCAGATTATTTTATCAGAGAGAATAAAACAGGCGGTGCCTGGATGGACAATTTTGTTCAACAATCAAAATTGTTAGGTACAAAGCCTGTTGTATATAACGTTGCCAATTTTACAAAGCCTGCTCCGGGTGAGCCGGCATTATTAAGTTACGACGATGTAACAACAATGTTTCATGAATTCGGCCATGCACTCCATGGGATATTTGCTGATGAAAAATATGCTAGTTTATCAGGAACAAATGTTCCGCGTGATTTTGTTGAATTTCCTTCACAATTCAATGAACATTGGGCACTTTATCCAAAGGTTTTAGAGCATTATGCTTTAAATTATAAAACCGGGAAAATAATTCCTCCGGAACTAGTCAAGAAAATAAAAGAAGCTAACAATTTTAACCAGGGATATGATTTTACGGAATTGCTTGAAGCCGCAGCGCTAGATATGTCATGGCATACTTTACCAGCTAGCGCACCCGAACAAAATATAGATGAATTCGAAACAAACAGCTTAAAAAAAGATAATTTATATTTCCCTCAAATTCCTCCACGCTATAGGTCGAGCTATTTCATGCACATTTGGGGAAATGGATATGCAGCAGGATATTATGCTTACTTATGGAGTGAAATGTTAGACGATGATGCTTTTAATTGGTTTGAAAATCATGGTGGACTTACGCGTAAAAATGGCGATAGATTCAGGCAAATGATACTTTCAAGAGGAGCTACTGAAGATTACACTAAAATGTTTCACAATTTTACAGGACATGATCCGCAAATCGATCCAATGTTAAAAAATCGCGGGCTTAAGTAGAAGGATAATTAATTATTTAATCATTTTCCAGGTTTTGAAATTACACCTTTATTTTTGTGACCGTTAATTTTTATTGTGATAGGTTCTTCAAATTGCAAGTGTTTTGTATATATTAATTCTTCTACAGCAGGTTGATTAAGAAGCCATTGCCAATCAATGAAACCAGATTTATTAAGATCATTTACGGTAAAATAACCTGTTTTAAATGAAGTAATATTTTGGAAAAAATGAGAACCTTGAGAAGGAGTAACATTAAAGTCCTTAAATCCTGATTCAACTATAACAGAAGCGCCCGCTATTTGATCCCAGGTAACAGGAATGCCCAGCCATTGGTCTAAGCTTCCCCATCTTCCCACTCCTATCAAAATAAATGGTCGTTTTTGATTAAGAAGTTTAGAATTAAAATAGCTAACTTCTAAAGCTGTTTCTCTACTTTTCGAGCGATCAAATTTATTAATATCTACAAAAATAATATCATATATATCTTTTGTTGCACCATTACCCAAAACTTGCTGACTTTGGCAAATCAAATCTTCATTATTAGCCGAATCAACATCAAGCTCTTCAAGTTCGTGACTAATAACTAGAGGTCTCATTTGCAGCATAGCGAATTCCTTTGGATTACCTTCATTTACATTTAAGTTAACGGCAAATTCAATCTCAACCGGGACACCCATGCCCCATGCTCCGATATCAAGAAGCATATCGAGAATCTCTGGGAGAGGAAACACCTTTTGCTTTAATATAGGAGCAAAAGTAACAACACGTTTTCCCGCTCTTGAAACACCGTCATAGACTGCATCATTTTCAACAGAATAGGTTGACCCCACAAGAATCAAGGTATTATCTTCTTCAGCTTTTTTTAAATCAAATCTTTTTACATAAGCATCTGGATTTCCAGTAATAATTTCATTCGATTTTTCAACGATATCAAGTGCAAAAAAACCTTGTTGAGCATTGCGGACGGTTTCTTTTGCCGAGAAAAATTGCATCATGTGCTTAGGATATTTTGGGCAAAACCGGACAGCATTACCTCCGTCAACAACTTGTTTTCCCAGTCCTAAGCCAACCATTGCGATACCGTCGATGGACTTTTGAGGCGGGACAGGATAAAAGTTATATGATTTAGCCACGCCAGAAAAGTCCGGATAGAATCTACCATCTCTTTGTGCACCGACAAGCCGTTGAATAATTACAGCCATTTTTTCTTCCTCAAGACGATATGTAGTTGCTTTCATATAATCCTGAGCTTTTTTATAAAAGGTAGACGCAAATACTCCTTTTATGCTCTGAAGCAATTGTTCAAGCCTGATTTTAAGGTCTAAGTCATTATTTGGGATCATGTAAGTTTGATAGACTCCGGCAAAAGGTTGAAATTGAGAATCTTCAAGCAAACTTGATGAGCGCACTGCTAAAGGTTCATTAACCACACTTAAAAAATCAATGAGTTTTTTTACAATATCCATCGGAAATATTTTTGCAGCAATGAAGCGTCTGGTAATTTCATTATCATCTAGTCCACCAAGGACATAGATATCCAGACGGTTATCCTCAAGAAATTGGTCAAACACATCAGTTGCAATAACTATAGCCGACGGAACTGATATTTCAATTCCCTTAAACTTATTTCTTAATTTATCATTATTAATCAAAGTATTAATAAATCCCAGACCACGAGCTTTGCCTCCAAGAGAGCCGCCTCCGATGCGTGCAAAACTATTTTTGTCGTCGAAAGATTCCTTATTAAAATCAGTTATTATACCTTTCGACCTTATTTCCTGGTATTGATGAATTGAAGAAATTAATTCATTTCGCAAGTCCGATGCATCTTTAAAATCCGAAACATTTCTTGGTCTTAGTTTATGAGCAAGCCAAAATTCAGTTCGTGCTTTAAGCCATTTTGAATAATCATTTCTTTCAGCATGGTAAAAAATACTTTCTGATGGGATTTTCTTTAATTGTTCTTCCAATGATTTTAAATTGTGGGCTCGACCGACTTCCTTACCGTCGGCAGTTTGAAATATAAAATCGCCGAATCCTAAGTTATTCATAAGGAAATTGCGAAGTTCATGCAAAAGTTTGGGTGAACCTTTAAGAAGAAAGGAGGCTCCTGCTTCTTTGGCTTTGGTTTCAAAGTCAGCATTACTTGATTGAAGCAGAATTGGAATATCTTTATGTTGTGCTTTTACAGTCTTAGCAAATTTAATTCCAGCCTCTGGGTCTCTTACTCCAAAATGCCGGAAATTGCTATCTGTAATAATGCCGAGAATAAAATCTTCATAAGTTGAATAGTATTCCCATGCTTCTTCATAAGTTGTACATAATAGTATTTTCGGACGCGCGCGCATGCGTAAAAATTTATGGGTAAGATTTACGCCTTCGGAAAGAAGTCTTTGCGACTGATCAAAAATTTCTGTATAAATAAGTGGTAAGTATGCAGAGTAAAATTTTACATTGTCTTCTACTAAAATAATTACTTGGACTCCAACTGCGCTTGTATCATTAAATACATTAATTCTATCTTCTGCATATTTAATAATTCCTATAAGTAATTTATAATCACCCTGCCAAATAAAAATTCTATCAAATATTGAGGTATCAAAATTTGATACTAAATCTTTTCGCTCACGGTTATCATAGGCTAAAAGAATGATTGGTGTTTTTATCCCAGCTTTTCTAATCATTTGGGCAAATTTAATCACATGCATATCTTCGATATGCATAGTTGTGATTATCAAATCAAATTGATTATCATCAAGAGATAATTCCAAGGCTTCTGATCCGGTAGTGACATGAGTAATTTCGGGAGCTTGGCTTAAGTTTAATATCTGGTAGTCCTGTCTAATAAGCTCATACAGCCTTCCGTCTTCTTCAAATAAATAATAATCATATAAACTCGAGACAAGAAGAATTTCCCGTATTTTGTACCGCATTAATTTTTGAAATTCTTTAATACGAGTACTGAAAATATCCTCAATATCAATGATATTGAATTTATCGAGCATTGAGCTGTTTTCTGTATCTGACAATATAAACCTTAGAATAAATTAAAAGAGTACTCACACGTCGATTATTAAATAAATAGAAATGGAGTACTCAAAGAATAATATATTTGGTTATTACATAAACTAATTATAAACCTGTAAAAATAAATTAGACTAAGCCTTGGTCAAGCATTGCATCGGCAACTTTTAAGAAGCCGGCAATATTTGCTCCATTAACATAATTTCCCGGTGTACCAAATCTTTCTGCAGTAGAAAGGCAAGTATTATGTATTTCTTTCATAATTTGATTTAAACGGTGATCAACCTCATCTTTTGGCCAAGGAAGCCGCATGCTATTTTGTGACATTTCCAACCCTGAAACTGCAACACCACCGGCATTAGCAGCTTTCCCGGGAGCAAATAAAATACCCGCATCTTTAAATACTTTATAGGCATCAAGAGTTGTAGGCATATTAGCAACTTCACAAACACAGGAACATCCATTTTTAATAAGTTCTTTTGCATCATCTACAAAAATTTCATTTTGAGTTGCGCATGGCATTGCAACATCAACTTTAATACCCCAAGGTCTTTTATTAGGATAAAATTCAGCTTTAAATTTTTGAGCATAATCTTGTACTCTATCATTTGCACTAGCTCTCATTTCCAGCATATAATCAACTTTTTCACCTTTAACCCCGAATTTATCGTATACAAATCCGTCGGGGCCGGAAAGAGTGACAACTCTTCCTCCCAGCTGATTAATTTTCTGCACAGCACCCCAGGCGACATTTCCAAAACCTGAGACAGCAATAGTTTTTCCTTCGATATCTAAACCTTTAGTTCTAAGCATTTCATGGGCAAAATATACTGCACCAAATCCTGTTGCTTCTGGTCGAATAAGGGATCCGCCCCAATTCAAACCTTTACCAGTTAAAACTCCAGTAAATTCATTTTTCAATCTTTTATATTGTCCGAATAAAAATCCAATTTCTCTAGTACCAACTCCAATATCTCCGGCTGGGACATCAGTATTGGGACCGATATGACGAAACAATTCAGTCATAAAACTTTGACAAAACCGCATTACTTCATTATCACTTTTTCCTTTCGGATCAAAATCTGAACCGCCTTTTCCGCCGCCCATAGGAAGAGTAGTTAGGCTATTTTTTAATACTTGTTCAAAAGCCAAGAATTTTAAAATTCCAAGATTTACGGAGGGGTGAAATCTAAGCCCGCCTTTATAAGGACCTATTGCGCTGTTCATATCAATTCTAAAACCGCGATTGATATGAATTTCGCCTTGATCATCCATCCAGGGGACGCGGAATGTTATAACGCGCTCCGGTTCAACCATACGTTCTAATATTTTTGCTGCACGATATTCGGGATGACGATCCAAAACTACTTCGAGTGATTCCAGGATTTCTTGAACTGCCTGATGAAATTCAGGTTCGTTAGGGTTTTTTGCCTTAACTTCCGAAATTAACTTAGCGACGTACTCTGACATAAATTACTCACTATTTTTTTGAATAGATAAAAATTGTTGATTAAATTTTGCATTACTGCATACGTTTTGAAACTGAGATACAATTTCATCCTGGTAAAATTTTGTTTTACTTTTGCCGTTGCAGCTAAGCATGTAGTTCAAATATACGGAAAGATAATAGAATTGAAGCCGGATAATAAAATTAACCGGCGGGAAGATTTTTCCCCATAGTGAACCGTTTTGTTTTGTAAACGGAAGATTTTTCATATAATTTACTTTTTCTCTTCCGAGAGAATTTTTCCAGGCCTAAATTAGTAATAATTTTTCTAAAAAACTCTAATTATTTAATGAGGTTATTATGAAAACAACAATATTAAAAGAAAAGATAGAACAGGCAATTCAAATTCTAAATGAAAAAAATATAGACTTATGGCTTACTTTTGTAAGAGAAAGTGGTAATATAAAAGATCCGGCTCTCGACATGATCGGAGGTACAGGCTGTACATGGCAATCAGCCTTGATGATTTCTAAAGACGGTGATACAACCGCGATAGTCGGTTCGCTTGAGGTTGAAAATTTTTCAAGAATGGGATTGTATAAAAATATAAGCGGATATATGAAATCCATCAAGCAGCCACTACTGGATTATTTAATAAAGAAAAAACCAGAAACAATAGCTATCAATTTTTCTAAAAATTCTAACCTCGCTGACGGATTAACTCACGGAATGTTTCTAATTTTATCGGAATTATTAGAAGAAACTGGATTTAGGAAAAAATTGATTTCGTCTGAAGATATTATATCTGCACTAAGAGGAAGAAAATCCAAAGCTGAATTAGCAATTATGAAAGACGCTGTAGACAGAACTTTAGTAATTTTTGAAGAAATGACAAAGTTTATCAAACCGGGAAGAACTGAAATTGAGATCTCAGAATTGATAAAAAAAATAGCTAGAGAAAGCAATTATGGTTTGGCTTGGGAAGCGGATCATTGTCCTTCAGTATTTACTGGACCTGAAGCAATGAGTGCTCATGCAGGACCTACAAATAGGATAGTTGAAAAGGGACATTTAGTTAATGTAGACTTTGGTATAAAATTTAACGGATACTGTTCAGATATTCAACGAACCTGGTATATTTTAAAAGACGGAGAAGAAA
>JAJXTM010000134.1 GCA_021783875.1 Bacteroidota bacterium | reverse complement strand
AAACATAGAAATAGTCCAAAGGGATGATAAAGGAACTAGTTCTTTTAAATTATTTTTTTTATGGGAATAAATCGCAAGCCGGTTCTTATTATACGTAAAGTTTTTCTTTTTTAATACTTTTTTCAATAACTATTTGATATTTTCCTAAAATGAAATCCGTAAATAGTAAACAGTATTGCTAAAGGAAATAGCTTTGGCTTACGAAACAGAGACCAAAAAAATAATTTCCAATAATAAATTCTCTCTTTACCGATAACCCCCAATTTTATAACCGACTTAAACAGAGCAAGAATATAATTCAGATTAAAATAATAAGGCTTTTTATTTTTCAATTCAAAATCTTTCAAAAACTTCATGACTCGTTCATAATAATATTTTGGTGAATATATTTTATCAAGAAGATTTTTATAACCATTTATAAGATCTGTATAGCTCATTTGAGGAATAAAGTTTATCGAAAAATCTGTATTGTCGCCGGTGAAGTTACTCAACATCCTACCTTCTTTTAGAAGGCGTTCGTATAATTTTGTTCCTTGCGGCGCATTCAATAATCCTACCATAGCAGTAACAATTCCGCTTTCCTGAATAAAATTTGTCAGTTTTTCAAATATTGAAGGAGGATCGTTATCAAATCCAACTATAAATCCTCCCTGTACCTCTAATCCGGCGTTTTGAATTTTCTTTACGCTTGAAATTAAATCACGGTTGCTGTTTTGGATTTTATTACATTCAATTAAACTTTTTTCGTTAGGTGATTCTATTCCTATGAACACTGCCTCGAATCCTGCATTGACCATAGACTGCATTAATTTATCATCATCGGCAAGATTTATAGAGACTTCCGTGTTAAAGAAAAATGGTTTACCATTTTGATTATTCCATTCTGAAATTGCGGGAAGTATTTCTTTTTTCAATTTTGTTTTGTTTCCGATAAAATTATCGTCAACAAAAAATACCGGGCCTTTCCAACCGGTCAAATACAAAGTATCTAATTCAGCTATTACTTGTTCCTTTGTCTTTGTACGAGGTCTTCTTCCATAAAGAACAGTTATATCACAAAAATCGCAATCAAATGGGCAACCTCTTGAATATTGGACATTCATTGAAGTATAATTATTTACTTTAATAAGATCCCAAAGAGGAAGTGGTATGCTGTTAACTTCAGCCCATTCTTTCGAAGTATATATTTGTTTCGATTTCCCATCGGCTAAATCATTTAGGAAAAGGGGAAGAGTAATTTCGGCTTCATTAAGAATCAGGTGATCTATACTCAGATAATTTTCATAGCTGCTAGTAAATAAGGGTCCGCCAGCTATAATTTTTGTATTTAACTTCTTGCAATTTTCAATTACCTGATTAACAGAATTACTTTGAATCGACATTGCACTTATAAACACATAATCAGCCCAAAGGATATCATCATTAGAAAGACTGCTTATATTCATATCGATAAGTTTTTTATTCCAATATTCAGGTAATATTGAAGCAACGGTCAATAGTCCTAACGGAGGGAAACTAGCTTTCTTTGAGACAAACTTAAGGGCATGTTTAAAACTCCAGAATGTTTCAGGATACTGCGGATATACTAAAAGAATATTCATTTACTAAAACCATAATTAGTTAAATTAATTTAATTACACTGCTATTCGCTTAGCTTGATCTTTCAAAAATGCATTTGGGTCATGGAATATTGCATCTTTCGGAAGACTTGACCATAAAAGACCAAGTTCATTTTTAATTATATCAATATAAAATTTAGGAAGAATTGTTGTTTCTTGTTCAAAGAACTCACGGAAGTTAATATCTGAGTTTAGATTTGATAATATTTTTTTGTTATACGCTACTCTTCCGAAACCTTCTTCTGATATTGCACGAACAACATTCATCCATCTTGGAATAAATGCATGTGTAGATTTTAACCGTTTTAAAATTGCATTCCAAGAGAATGTATGCTCCCCGAGATTTATTATATAAGAATAAAATTCCGTCCACGTATAATTTTTTGGTTTAACATTCATTGCATGATTATTATCCAGAAAATGAAATGGAAACGGAATTACACGATTTTGCTTTTGATATTCAAGGTTAATCGGAGCAGCTTGCCCGAATGCTGATAATAGTGAATAACCGGGAAATGCTCCGGGAGTGAGGTCAACAAATTTCTTAGTAAGTTCAAAAGGTTCATCTCCTATATCCGAATCGAGTCCCAAAACAAAATTTGTCTGCACATAAGGTATATAACGCAAGATCATATTAACCTGTTCCGCAACGGCTTTAACTTTCTCAATTCCCGTTAAATTTCCAGTTTTTGATTTATTTCCAAGGTCAAACCATGATTCAATACCCGGAAGCATGGCACCGAATCCGTTTCGCTTAAGCCTTTTTACATGCGGTTCAGTAAGAATAGAAAGACTGCTCTCTGCAATAAAGTCTATACTATTTCCCGGGATAGACTCTTCAATTGCGTCCATGTAATCATTAAACCGAGTCCCAAAATTTGGGTCAAGCCACCCTACAAGAGGTCGTTTGAATTTGGTAAGAAGGAAGGATAAATCTTCTTTCATAATTCTAAAATCAAAGGGTTGATAGGTTATTGTAGAGTCAATGCAGAAACTGCAAGTATAAGGACAGCCAAAACTGCTGAGCATGGGAACCATTTTAATTAAGGGAGCTTTTTTAAGTGTTGGCTCAATAAATTTCCATCTTTCTTTAACTCCAGGAAGAGATAATGGTTGTTTTCTAGTACTAAGCTGAAGCCCATCCGGGTGATGAGGTGAACAATCTAATAATATTTTTTGAATAATATTTTTATCTGTAAATCCGACAACGTAATCAAAATACTTTGAAGCGTCCTCAGGATAGCAGCGAGCATGCGGACCTCCTAATGCAGTTACCGCTCCTCTAGCTTGTAAGATATTGCTCAGCGAATATGCTGTTTGTGCAGATTCCGTAAATGCGCCTATAAATACAATATCCGCATTTTGAGGTAGTTCGTCTATCAGATTTTCTTTCCCGGTATAACATATATATGTTACGTGATGCCCTTCTTCTTCGCACCATACTCCTACAACCTGTGGCATAATACTTGCGAAATTTGCATTCATTATTCTTGCAAATAATTTATTATTTGGTTTTTTGGAGACAAGATCTATTATTCCAACTTGAAGCCTTCGCGTCATCTTTTCACCTATATTTAAAAAGAACAATTCAGCTATTAAAATTTCAAATTGTTTTAAATAAAGTATAAAAAAGTAATATATTATAAATGATCCAAAAGGATGAAAAAGGGATTAATCCTTTGACCCCTTACGTGATTGGTTAATTCATTGCGGAATGATTATTTTCAGCTATTTAGGTTCTAGAGCACGAAGTACTATAATGCCCGTATCTTTTTTAACTTTAGCAATATAGTCAGCCAGAGACATGGGAGAAATCTGAACTTTGAAGCCGACATTAGGCGCGTGCATTAAATGGACTATCCCGTCATCCATTTTAATTGCAATCCCGACATGGCTAATGTCAAGGCCTTTGGCGTCGGTTGTAAAGGCAATTAAATCACCGCTTTGAATTTCCTTTTCCGCTTGAAGAATCTTTTCTTTAGGAATATAATAATACTCTCTCGAGTTTATCTCTTTCTCCTGTTTCTCTATATCCGGGATGAAAGAAGGATTATCATTCAGCTGCACATAGGAGGCTGGATTTTTAGACATGTAATAAACATTAAATTTTATCGGTTTCCCGCCCAGCTTCTGCGAAATGTTTTCGACGATGCCTTTCTTAATATTATCGTATATCCAATCAGAGAAATAATGTAAGCGTGAAGGATATTGATTAATAATTCCGTTTCTGTAACGAATTCTTTTAAGCTCAACTTGATAATTATCAAAAGTTGTTCTCCTTTCTTTTATGCACCTGGCTAGTGTAAGACTGGTTTCAAGAAAAGTCGTACAATCAAGTCCGTTAAAATCTACAACGAGTGATTCAGTTTTTCCCTTTTCTAAAGTATGAGCAGTATAATTTGTCCCGATAAAGCTCTTACCCATTTCAGCTATTATATATCCGATAGGTTTTTCATAAAGTTTATTTTTTACGGCATAATCAAATTTTGAATTGCAAATTTCAATATCTTTTTTTGAAAATATTTGAGCATTCATAAGAAAGGTAATTCCTAAAACAAAGGTTAAAATCATTTTATTCATAAAAATATTTCAATTTAAATTATATCCTCATTAGCAGGTGAATTTGCAGAAGTATATTCTTCAATTTGTCTGGCGTGCGCAAGGTTTTCAAAACGTGCATATTCTTTAATAAAAGCTAATTTTAGCTCTCCGGTGGGTCCATTTCTTTGTTTCCCTATAATAACTTCAGCCACTCCTTCAGTCGAAGAACTATCATCAGAGAAAGTTTTAATACCGTACATTTCCGGCCTATTTAGGAATATTACAACATCAGCATCCTGTTCAATTGATCCCGATTCTCTTAGGTTTGAAAGCTGAGGGCGTCTATCCTTACTAGTCTCGACAGCGCGGTTAAGTTGTGCAAGAGCCAATACAGGAATATCCAATTCTTTAGCTAAAGATTTTAAAGATCTTGAAATATGTGAAATTTCTCTTTCTCTGCTTTCCGAATTAGCAGGTCCCTGCATAAGCTGGAGATAATCGATTATTATCATACCGATATTATGTTCGGACTTTAATCTTCTGGCTTTTGCACGAATTTCAAGCACAGTTTGTGCCGGAGAATCATCAACAAATATTGGAGATTCAATAAGTTTATGTGCATTCTTACTCAGTTTGACGCCTTCGGAGGGAGGAAGTTTTCCTGTACGAACTAAGTGGGCATTTAATCTTCCCTCGGCACAAATCATTCTAATTACAAGCTGCATGGTTGACATTTCCAGGCTAAAAATACCGACTGGAACTTTATGATCGACAGCAGCATTTCTTGCTATTGATAGGGCAAATGCAGTTTTACCCATTGACGGTCTTGCAGCAATAATAACAAGATCAGATTTTTGGAATCCTCCAAGCATATCATCAAGTTCATAGAATCCGGAAGGAACAGAGAATCCTTTTTTTGAATTAGAGTGGATTGCTTCGATATATTCAAGTGCATCTCTTACAGCTCTATCCATATTTAGAAATGATTTTTTTAAGTGGGATTCTGTAATCTCAAATATTTTTCTTTCGGCATTGTCTAATATTTCAAATGCATCTTCACTGCCTGCATAAGCAGCGCTTGCAATTTCATGTGAACTGGTAATTAATCCGCGAAGGATTTGTTTATCAAGAATTATCTTTGAATGGAATTCAATATTAGCTGCAGAAGAAATATTTTGAGATAGTTTGCTTAAATAGACAGCGCCGCCGACTTCATCGGTTTGCCCTCTTTTTTTCAACTCTTCATATAAAGTAACTGTATCTATCGGTTCGCCAGAATCGAAAAGGGAAAGCATTGCTTCAAATATTTTCTTATGCTGAGTAAGATAAAAACTTTCCGGAGAAAGTAATTCTATTGCTTTAGGAACTGCTTCTTTTTCAATTAACATTGCCCCGAGTACAGCAGCTTCAATTTCGGGTACTGCCGGCGGTTTAACATCTGCCGGAGCCAAAGATTCCAATGTAATATTATGCTTATTAAACTTTGCCATTAACTTTTATAATTTCATCATATAATTTTCTAAATTGCTGTACATCTTCCCAGCATCCGCGTTTCCAATTTGGATTACGCAGCAATGCAGCAGGATGGTAAGTTACCATTACTTTAGCGCTGCCTAATTCAAAAATTTTTCCCCGCATATTAGTTAAAGAATCTTTCTTATTCAATAACCCATGCGCAGATGTAAGTCCAAGACATAAAATAACCTTTGGTTTTATTAAATCGATCTGTTTCAAAAGATAAGGCATACATTCAGCCATTTCCACATTTAGGGGAGCCCTATTTCCCGGGGGACGGCACTTAACAACATTTGCTATATATACTTCTTCACGGGTGAATTGAATTGCTAATAGTATGTCAGTAAGCAGTTTTCCGGCTCTGCCTACAAAAGGCAGTCCTTGGGCATCTTCATCGGCTCCGGGACCTTCGCCGATCACCAAGACATCCGCTTCCGGATTCCCTGATCCGAAAACAAATTTATTTCTGTATTTCCCAAGCTGGCATTTTTGACAATTGCATATTTTATCATTTAATATTTCAAGAGTATCGGATAGCTGCCACTCCTCTTTAGGAATATCATTACCAATATTTAACCCGGATTTTTTCTCACCGAATGAATTAGGTACCTTTAATGTATTATCTTTAATCAGATTTTTTTCTTCTTTCTTTGAGATAGATTGAATTTCCGTCTTTCTTTGAATAATCATATTTTCATATAATTCATCACCGAATATATTCTTCTGGTCAATAAGAGATTGTTCAAGCTGGCTTAATATTATGTTGCCCATGAAGATTGATTTATTACTTTCTAATTTTATGAATCTGAGTTAATATAATATTTGCAGCTTGAAACTTTGATTGCAGTTCAAAATTATTCACTTCCCCGGAACTATTTATCAAAGTAATTTTATTAGTATCGGTTTCAAATCCACTGTTTTTGTCCCTGAGGGAATTAAGGACAATAAGGTCGAGATTTTTAGATTTTAATTTTTTCCCGGCATTTTTTAACTCATTTTCAGTTTCAAGTGCGAAACCGATAACAATTTTATTATTTTTTTTAACTGCAGCCAATATATCTTCAGTTTCCGCCAATTCTATTGAAGTCAGTTTTTCTTCTTTTTTAATTTTATTCCCGGATGTTTTCGCTGGTTTATAATCTGCTACCGCAGCTGCCATTATCAGGATATCATTTTTCAAAAATTCAAGATCAACAATATCCTTCATTTCCTTAGCTGAACGAACCTTAATTGACTTAATTTCCTGATAGTTTTTTTCATTTGAAGGTCCTGAGATTAGAGTTACATTTGCGCCACGCAGGAAAGCGGCTTTTGCAATTTGATACCCCATTTTGCCTGATGAACGATTTCCGATAAATCTTACCGGGTCAATATCTTCGTATGTAGGACCAGCAGTCACAAGAATATTTTTCCCGATTAAATCTTTTGAATAGCCTGAAATTATCAATTCAGCAGCATCTATAATTTTAGAGTTTTCAGCTAATCTTCCATAGCCTGAAAGACCGCTTGCCAATTCTCCGCTTTCCGCGTCTACTAAAAAGCATCCATAATCTTTAAGTTTT
>JAJXTM010000133.1 GCA_021783875.1 Bacteroidota bacterium | reverse complement strand
ATGGGCTTTAGTAAAAATCTTAATTCGCTTAATACTGTCGGTTATAAAGAAATAATTTCTTTTTTAAACGGGAACAATTCGTTTGAAAATGCAGTCGAACTCATTAAAAGAAATACAAGAAGGTTGGCAAAAAGACAACTAACCTGGTTTAGGGCTGATAACAGAATTATTTGGCTGAATAATAATAATCTTAATTTAGATTTGAAATATATTGCGGACGAAATACTTCGCAGAGAGGAAAACTAATGAAAGAGAAAATTAAAATTGCTTCGGGACAAGGTTTCTGGGGAGACCTAATTGATGCTCCTTTCCATCAGGTAACTAAGGGCAATATTGACTATTTGGTTATGGATTACCTTGCTGAAGTTACTATGTCAATTCTTCAAAAACAGAAAAATAAAAATCCTAAACTGGGTTTTGCAAAAGATATTCCCGAATTAATGAAAAGAATTTTACCGGTTTGTATAGAAAAAAAGATAAAAATTATTACAAACGGAGGTGGTGTTAACCCAATTTCATGCGCTGAATCCATAATTGAGGTGGCAAAAAACATCGGAATTAATAAATTAAAAATCGCTGTCGTTTTGGGTGATGATATCAAAGACAGGGTTGATGAATTAGTATCACTTGGATGCAGCCTAAATAATATGGAGACTAATCAATCGATTATACCGATTAAAGAAAAATTACTAAGCGCTAATGTCTACTTTGGTGCAATGCCTATTGTTGAGGGATTAAAATTAGGAGCTGATATTGTAATAACTGGAAGAACTACAGATACTGGGCTTACATTAGCACCTATGATTTATGAATTTGGCTGGGATAAAGAAAATTATGACCTTATGTCTTCAGGTACTGTTGCTGGACATATTCTTGAATGCGGTGCTCAATCCTCTGGCGGCAATTTTATGGGAGATTGGCAATCTATTCCTAATATGGCTGAAATCGGATTCCCAATCGCTGAAGCATATCCTAACGGAGAATTTATTATTACAAAACATTCGGGAACAGGAGGGAGAGTTTCATTTGAGACTGTCGCAGAACAACTTCTTTATGAAATTGGAAACCCTGAAGATTATATTACCCCGGATTGTGTAGCAGATTTTACTTCTATTCAACTCGAAGATTTAGGAAATGATAGAGTCAGAGTATATAATATAAAAGGGAAAAAAGCTACAGAGTTTTTCAAAGTATCTTGTTCATATTCAAGCGGTTATTCGGCTTCGGCAACTTTGACTTATTCATGGCCGCAAGCATTGACAAAAGCTAAATTTGCCGATTCAATTCTGAGGAAAAGATTAGAAAATCTAAATTTAAATTTTGAAGAAATTAGAACTGAATTTATCGGTTATAATTCCTGTCATGGCCCATTGTCTAAAAATATTGATGAAAGTTTAATAAACGAAATAATGCTTAGAGTTGCAGTAAGGTCGCAAGACTATAATTCTATAGAAAGATTCGGTAAAGAAATTGCCCCTTTAATTCTAACCGGTCCTCCAAGCGTAACCGGTTTCGCGGGTGGACGCCCTAAACCAAGCGATGTAGTAGCTTATTGGCCGGCATTAATTCCTAAAAAATTTATTCAATCTGATGTAAAATTAATAGAGATGTAATATGAAAAAACAATTATTAGAAATTGCTCATGGTAGAAGCGGTGATAAGGGAGATGCTGCAAATATCGGGATTATTGCTTATGATGATAAAGGCTTTGATGTTATAAAGAGGGAATTAACCATTGACCGTGTAAAAAAACATTTTGATGGAATTTGTTTCGGCGATGTCGAGAGATATGAGCTTCCAAATTTACGAGCATTGAATTTTTTGCTGCATAATACTCTGGGCGGAGGAGGAACTGTTTCCTTAAAACACGATGCACAAGGTAAAACTCTTGCTGCTGCACTGCTCAAAATGGAAGTAGATTATTAGTAGAATTTATTTTATAATTAACTTAATTTTAAATTTAATCTGGAATTATAAATGTACGAAGAAGAAATTAGAAAGCTAAATATTATTAAGCAAAGAATTATTAATTTACGAGGTTTTCTTTGACGTCGATAATAAGGAAGCAAAAATAAAAGATCTTCAATACCAAACTACCGAAGAATCCTTTTGGAATGACCAAATCGGCGCACAAAAAATTTTGTTGCACATTAAAAATCTCCAATCCTGGACATCTCTATGGAGGGAAATTGATCATAAATCTTCAAGTCTTAAAGAATACATAGAGTTAGCAGAACAAGAAAAAGATGATAGCCTTACAGGTGAAATTCAACTTGAACTCGAAGATTTGGATAAGGAAGTTGAAGCCTTAGAATTTAAAAATATGTTGAGCGGTAAAGATGATGATAAGAATTGTATATTAACTATTCACTCCGGTGCCGGAGGTACCGAGGCTCAGGATTGGGCTGATATGCTGCTGAGGATGTATCTGCGATGGGGCGAACAAAATGATTTTAAAATGTCCATCGCAGATATCCTTGATGGAGACGGAGCTGGAATTAAAAGCGCTACAATAGAAGTTGTAGGGGAATTTGCTTATGGTTACTTAAAGGCTGAAAACGGTGTACATAGACTTGTTAGAATTTCTCCGTTTGATTCTAATAAGCGTCGACATACCTCTTTTGCTTCTGTCTTTGTTATTCCGGAAATTGATGATTCAATTGAAATTGAAATTAATCCTGCAGATTTAAGAATTGATACTTACCGATCTGGAGGAAAAGGCGGACAAAATGTTAATAAAGTCGAAACAGCAGTTCGTATTACACATATACCGACAAACACTGTGGCAGCTTGTCAAAGTGAACGGTCACAAATTCAGAATAAAAATAATGCGATGAAACTTCTTAAATCAAAGTTGTATCAGGCTGAAAAAGAAAAACAGGAAGCTGAACTTGAAGAAGTTGAAAAAAGTAAAATGAAAATTGAATGGGGCAGTCAAATTCGCTCATACGTCTTTCACCCTTATAATATGGTAAAAGATCATCGTACTGAAGTTGAAACTTCCGACGTTCAAGGAGTTATGGATGGAGATATTAGCAAATTTATTAAAGCTTTTCTATTGAAATTTAATGGTAATTAATAAATGAAAAAATCTAATTCAAAGAAAAAAAATAATGATTTTTTTGATCGCGTTTATAAAATAGTCGCTAAAATTCCTTATGGGAAAGTATCAACTTATGGAGATATTGCCGAAGCTTGCGGAGTTAGATCGGCGGCTAGAACTGTCGGCTGGGCACTAAATGGCGCTAAAGAATCTGGGTTACCCTGCCATAGGGTTGTTAATAGATACGGCGCTTTGACTGGTAAATTGCATTTCGGGGATTTCCAAATTATGGAAGACCTCCTTCGCTCCGAAGGTGTCAAGTTTGATGATGACGGCTGCGTTATCCTTGAAAAATATCTTTGGAAACCAAAACCGATTAAAAATTACTATAAAACTTTATAATCTTTACCGCAATTCTCAATAGATTTATTTACAAACTGTCACTGTCATATCTTTTAACATGAATTGAAGAAACACCAGCATTCAGATTTAGAAAAATTTTATTTTTTGACTGATTAAAATTTGCTGTCTCATAAATATTGCTTCCGGTTTTATTAAAATCCTGAAATTCCTTTTCCGATAAAGCAGTTTTATTTATAATCTCACAACCTGCGTTTTTCGGTACTAATAATTCAATAGATGATGCACCGGCATCTAAATTTAAATTTGTTACCAGCGTTTTATCTCCTAACTTAACTTTAATTTTTGCTGCTCCCATATTAATATTTATTTGATCTAACTTATATGAAGATAAATCACATAGTATTTCGGCTGCACCTCCTTTTAAGTTAATATTCCAAATTGGTTTAGGATTAAGTTTTATATCAACGTTATTTTCATTATTACCGTTAAATGTAAATGATCTTTTCTTCATTGTAAAATTTAATATTGTCTTATCTCCGGAATTTTCTCTCTCTAACTGATAGTAGCTTTTATGCCCCGTAGAATTTGCTTTGAAAAGTTCATTAGTTGTGTCCTGAATTGAAAAAGTACCAGCTCCTATTTCCAGATTTAATTCTGCTTTTGTTATTGATGGGTCAAAAGATTCCGTAAAATGGGAACTGTCAAAACTGCTTGTAAATGAGGACTCCTTATTATCATTAAACACAAAATCATTATTAAAAAATCCGAAAATTGAATTAAAAAAAGCAAAAAGGGAAGCTGCAATAACTATAGCCGAAATAGCAGCTAATATTCCTTTAATAATAGAATTGGTTGTGAAATGTGAAAGCCCTAGTAAAATTAGAATAAGCGGCCAAAGCTTCCAGAAATAATGTAAATTTATATTTAATAATCCTATATTTGAAAAAAGTATTAATACACCAAAAGTTACAAAAAATAATCCCCAAAAAAGTTGTCTAATTTTCATAAATCATCTCCTTGCTTAATTGTTAGAAGATTTTAATAAAAGAGAAATTCCGATTATAATTAGTATAAATGGCCAGAAATCTTCAAAATGAAAACTCGGAATAAAATTATGTCCAAGGAATAATATACCAATAGCAATTAATATAATCCCTCCTAAATTCCTTTTCGGATTTTCGTTTTGGTATCTTGAATGCTGATTTGCATTTTGATTCTCCCCGGGTTTTTGATCCGAACTATCAGGAGGCGTAGATGGACTTGCGTTTAATTGTTCTTCCGGAATAACAATCCAAAGTATTATATACGCAAGAACTCCGCTTCCTCCTAGTATAGTAGCAACAACAAAAAGAATCCGAACTAAAGTTGGATCGATTTCAAAATAATCCCCTAAACCTCCGGCTACTCCGCCAATCATTTTTTCTTTTCGCGATCGGTATAATTTCTTGTTCATTGTTATCCTCCGGGTTAATTGTTTTTAATTCCTAAGACAATATTGATAATAAGAAAAATAGTTGCCATTATTTTATTACTGCCGGTTTTTATAAATGAATTACGGATTATTCTTTTTACAGACGGATGAATTACACTTAGCATAATTGTAAAAACAAAATCCTTTCCTATTTTTACATAAATAAAATATAGATTTATTATGAAAATTGCATTATGCCAGATTAACACGATTATTGGCGATTTGGAATTCAATAAAAACAAAATTATTGCCTGCTATCATAAATCAGTTAATGATAATGTTGATATTGTAATTTTTCCTGAGTTATCATTAGTAGGATATACTCCTCAGGATTTGGTGGAAAAAAAAGAATTCAGGGAGGCGGTCAACAATGCTGTCTATGAAATTTCTCAAATTACAGGTGATACTGCTATAATTTTTGGCGCTATTACTGAGGATGATGATCTTATCGGAACTGATATTCATAATTCAGCAATCCTTTGCTTCGACGGGAAAGTTCAATTTATACAGCACAAAACTTTAATACCGAATTACGACATATTTGATGAAATGCGTTATTTTGATTCCGCAAAAGAAACGAAAATTTTTGAATTTAAAGGAGAAAAATTAGGAATCTCTATTTGCGAGGATATTTGGAATGATGAGGATTATTGGCGTAAACGCAGGTATAATATCGATCCTGTTAAGAACCTAATTGATAAAGGTGCAACATTTTTAATCAATATCTCTGCGAGTCCCTACGCTTATAAGAAAAGAGAAGATAGACATAAAATGCTTTCTATGTTAACCATGCATGATAAAATTCCTCTTGCCTATGTATGCACAGTCGGAGCTCATACCGATCTTATTTATGATGGGGCAAGTATGTGCTTTGACAATAAAGGTAATTTAGTTAGACTCGGGAAGATTTTTGAAGAAGATTACATTATCTTTGATACTAAATCAAGCTATTCACCAATAACTAAAACTGAAGGCACTTTTGAGGAAGAGGTATTAAATTCTTTAATTTTCGGACTTAAAGAATATTGCCAAAAATTAAATTTTAAAAACGTGCTAATTGGTTTAAGCGGTGGAATTGATTCGGCTTTAGTAACTTATATTGCAGTTAAAGCCTTGGGAAAAGAAAATGTCCATTCCGTTTTAATGCCTTCTATTTATTCAAGCGAAGGAAGCATTAGTGATTCTATGAAACTTATTTCGAATCTTGGAATCTCATCGGATAATATTTCTATACAGCCTGTAGTAAATGAAATTCTCAATATGCTTTCTCCCGCTTTCCAAAATTTACCTCAGGGTGTAACAGAAGAAAATATTCAAGCCCGAGTAAGAGGTATTTATTTAATGGCAATTTCAAATAAATTCAATTATCTCTTGCTTACTACGGGCAATAAATCGGAAATGGCTGTCGGCTATTGTACTCTTTACGGAGATATGAGCGGAGGTTTGGCTGTTATTGCAGATGTATATAAAACAGATGTTTATAGGTTAGCAAATTACATAAATAAGGATTCTGAAATAATTCCTAAGGAAATTATCATAAAAGCTCCTTCAGCTGAATTGAGAGCCGGACAGAAGGATCAGGATTCGTTACCTGAATATGAAATATTAGATAAGATCCTAAGAATGTACCTTGAAGAAAATAAAGAAATTTCTGAAATTTCTAAAAGCATTAATAATGAGAAAATGGTTAACTTTGTCTTACATTTAGTTGATCAAAATGAATTTAAAAGAAGACAGGCTGCCCCTGCTTTAAGAGTATCAACAAAAGCTTTTGGTTATGGTCGACGTTACCCGATTGTTCAAGGATGGAGAAAATAATTGTTTCACTTTTATTTAGGATTTAGATGAAAAAATATATTATTAAAATAATTACATTTTTCTTTTTGGCTTCAATTTCTGTTTTCACACAACTTAATCTAAATGAGCAGCATGCTAAAATAAAAGCTTACTCTTCCCTTAATATGGTCCATGCAGGAAGCAAATTTGACTTAGCTGTTAGCGTTAATATAGAAAAATCTTGGCATATAAATTCTAATTCTCCGATTGAATCTTACCTTATACCTACTTCGATTTCGATTGATACTGCAAATGGATTTATTCTGCAGAACGTTGTTTATCCAAAATCAGATAATATAAAAGTTGACTTTTCTGATCGGATGCTTTCTGTATGGGAAGGTGATATTTTAATAAGCGGCATAATTAGCGTCCCTCAAGACATAGTAGTCGGAAACTATAAATTAGCCGTGAAAATTCATTATCAATCCTGTAATAATCAAACTTGTGCCTCTCCGGTTTCTGCCATAGATACTATCACTATTCATGTTGTCGATGCAAATACACAAGTAAGTAAAATCAATAATAATATTTTTGATA